>CAZDJC010000134.1:0-1519 GCA_964505655.1 uncultured Gammaproteobacteria bacterium | reverse complement strand
TTTCGCACGGCACGATCGGTTTTGATCCCGTCGCCAACCGTGTGCGTTGGACGATAGACGTGCTCCCCGCAGGCGCACAACCGCCCGTTGCTGTGTTTGACATGCGCGTGTCGCCCCAGTCGGAAGACATCGGCACGTTTATGACCATTCTTGAAAAAGCGACGGCGTCGGTATTCGACAACACAACCGGCACTACGATCCGTACAGAGGCTCCCGCACAAACCACAGAGGTACCAGACGATCCGAGCGCCGAAGGGAAAGGCGCCGTCTTGGGATCATGAGCCGCGCATGTGAACATCTTGTTTGACAAGAACGGCAATGCGTGATTCAATAGAGTTACTTCGGCGAGATGAAAGTCTCCTCTGAGTGTCACAAAATTCCTCCCCGGTTTTTCCGCGGGAGGTATTTTGTTGGGGGGCGTAGAGATAACGATAACCTCGCCGAAGTTGACACTCGGAGATGCGGGTTTGACTCCCGTCGCCTCCACCAAAGAACAATGGCCTTTGCGGGCCATTGTTCTAATTTTGATGTATCGAGCCACGCTTAAGGCGCGCGCCGAAATAGTAGAGTTTATAATAAAACGGATGCAATACGACGTCCTGCGTTTTTGGGAAAGTCACAACGCGCCCGCCAAAACCCATTTTGAAACGCGTGACACCTTGGAGCGGATGGTGCGTCGCCTTTGGCGGCGCAATTCCCCACCAATCGTAGGCCCGCAGGCCATGTTCTTTCGCATCCTGAAGGATGGCATAATGCAACGCATACGGCGCCATCAGTTCTTTGTGTGCATCCGAAGAAGCGCCGTGAAGATACGTCCGCGTGCCGCCAAAATCCACGCACATAGCCGCCGCCAACACATCCCTCTTACGACATGCCACAAAAAGAGACGCGCGTGCCGCTCCATCGCGTCCATGAAAATTCCCCATGATGCTTGCGTAGTGCGCACGCGCATGAAACGCAATCCCATGCCGACGTCCGGTCGCACGCATCAAATCCGTGAAGGCGTCTCCATACGCATCCCATGAAACACGCGCTAGGACTTCGACACCTTTCTTTTCTGCAAGCCGGATATTGTAACGCGTCTTTTGATGAAAAGAGGCGAGGAGCGTATCGAGCGACGGATCGAGATCTGTGAGAAGCGTCGTGGACGGTTGGACATCGGCGGCGCTTTGACACACGCGTTGATGAAGCTGCAGATCGCGCAGCAGATCAACACGAACAAAGAGCGACGTCAGACTTTGCGCAAGCAACGCTTCAAGACAGCGCTTTTCATCTTGGACAGATACCCCGATCGGCCCGCGTGGAACATAGCAATACGCCAGCCCAAACGGGAGCCGCATGCGCTCCACTAGCACGAGCGCTTTTGTCATACTCTTCTGCGTATAGGCATAGCGCGCAATGTCTCTTCCTTGTGCACAGAGTACATCCCCCCACTGCCACGACTGCAAAAACGCGCCGGATTCAGCTCCGTGCTCACGCGCAAACGCGTTCCATTCCGGCGTTTCTTTTTTTTGTTCAA
>CAZDJC010000133.1:0-1526 GCA_964505655.1 uncultured Gammaproteobacteria bacterium | reverse complement strand
CCAGCAAAAAGCGCAATCGTTTTCCCTAAATGCTGCGATGTCGCGTATGACATATAGACAATGATGAGTAATGTTTACATTCTACCATTTTGTTTTAATGATTCGAAGTCTCCCGACCAATACTTGTCTAGACAGCTTTAGACAGAATAGAAAACTACAGTGTGTTTACCCGCATCTTGCTTTCACCACAATACAGAACTGTAAGTTATCCACAACCATACTTGACCAATTATGTTTGAGTTGTATTGTAAAAATATAACTCTTCACCTTTTCATGTATGGCCGAAACAATGTGCGACATGTGCGGAATGCCACTTGAAAATGGGAAATGCGCCGGATGTGGCAATGACCCTGCAACTTGCACATGCAAGCGGGTCGAGGAGGAGAAATCCTAGTGCCCCAAGAGAGCCTGCGGGCTCTTTTCTACTCACAATTCAGGAGCGCACGCTCCAAACACAATGATATGAAACTCCTTTTCATATTGATTGGGGTTGCGTCCATGTTGATGATGCCGCTTAGCGCAGGCGCAGAAGGGACACGTCCTGCTACCCTCGCCGAGCGACTCAAAGGGCGTATTCTCATTCAAGTTCAATCACATGGTGAGGCGTTCTATGTTGATCCCGTCAACAAACGTCGCCACTACATGGGTCGGCCAGTTGATGCGTTCATCTTGCTTACAAAGATGGGCGTCGGCATTCGCCATCAAGATCTTCAAGCGTACCTTTCAACGATCTTCCCCGAAACACATGCAGGAAAGATCTTTCTCGATGTGGAACAGCGCGGTGAGGCATACTACGTCGATCCTGTTACGCGACGTGCAACATACCTAGGCACGCCAGCGCAGGCGTTTGCACTCATGCGCGAAAAAGGTCTGGGAATCACAAGCGCAGATCTCGCAATGATTCCGCTTGCGGAGAACATCGTGAGCAGTGCGCAGGCGCTTGAGAAAGCAACATTCAACAAAGTGAACGAAGCTCGTGTTGCACAGGGCAGAACCGCACTTGTATGGGATGACGCCATCGCCAAAATTGCACGGGATCACAGCGCGCGCATGGCAAATGGTTCCGTTGCCTTTGGTCACGACGGATTCGACGACCGCGTTCTTCTCATCCGCGCACAAATGAATGTAGGCATGGCAGGCGAAAATGTCGCGCTCAATTCCTATGACAATCCTGTGAAGGCGGCGGTTGATGGATGGCTCGCGAGCCAAGGCCATAGAGAGAACATCATGAACATTGGTTTTGACACGTCTGGAATTGGCATTGCGAAGTCGTCAAACGACACGTACTACTTCACGCAGATTTTTGTAGATAAGCGCTAACACATCGTAAAACGAAAGCCAGCTACGTGAGCCGGCTATGGTCTTTCATTTCGCGCACGGTTGCGATCATGAGCAAAATGAAGACGAGAAAGAAGAACGGGAGAAATAGAATGAGAACCATGAGCCACGAAACGCCGAGTTCGGAAAGCATCCATCCCGCGATTGAGACATCGAGTATGCCGGAAATCGCCATGCCAAACAGGGCA
>CAZDJC010000132.1:0-1548 GCA_964505655.1 uncultured Gammaproteobacteria bacterium | reverse complement strand
CAGCAGAAACAATCCGGACCTCGGCAAGAATCTTTCCTCCGCAAAGCTATCGAACATGCCCACAGGAGCGAGGTCCAGTTCCGCCAGCCGAGCCCTCTGGAACTCAAAGAGTTCTCCCGGACTTGGCATACGCATTTCTCCCACAAGGAGGTCATACTGTTGTGCAGTAATACATTTCTCCATCGTGCGTCTCGCCCATGCTTTTGGCGAATGATAGATCGCTTGTGAAGAACGGTCTTCAATCATCAGCTTACTTATATCTGACCATTCGGTCCTTGTCAATATGATAATGGCTAAGATCCATTGACGATTTGTGGGCGAGATGATACATTCCTTGCGTTCATTGAGATTCAGTCCGCTCAATGGGGCGACAAGCCCACTCACAGATTGATTCAAAGATCGTATGCCCATCAAAGCATCAGCAAAAAAAGCCCTTCGACAAAGCGAGAAACACGCACAGCAAAACAAACGAGCATTGGCGCAGATCTCCTACGCCACCAAAATGATCCGACGTGCCGTGACGGAAAAGAACAAAAACGAGGCGCAAAAATGGATGCTCCACATTCAGCAAGTGCTCGACAAAGCAGCTAAAAATGGAGTCATAAAAAAGAACACAGCTGCTCGACGAAAGTCACGCCTCTCAAAACACGTCAGCAGCGTCAAGTAACAAAACAGTCGGCATGCGCCGGCTCTTTTGTTCGACAACGTCGCAGATATGATGCGTCACGGCAAGAAAGAGAGTCGAAAGAGACAACTGTCATCGTGCGAGGAGGTCAACAGGTTACGTCATTGCGAGGAGTGGAACCGAAAGTGAGAATTGTCATTGCGAGGAGTTATACGACGAAGCAATCTCTTTACAAGAATGCTAGCAAAGATTGCTTCGCTACGACACGTCGCTTGCAAGCGACGTGTCTACGCTCGCAATGACAATCCTAGTATTTGTTGCTAACTTCAACTTTCCATTCCGCGTAGTGACAAATTTCATGTTTCAAGCAGGCAAAGATGACACAATCGCTCCTTCGCCAATGCGTAGCATGTGTACCATGAGTCCATCAAGCGCCGCATCTGCGGTTGCGCCCGTTTGCTTGAGAGAAAAATCTGCAGAAAGAACGCCGTCAACAAGGTAGCGAAGTGTTTGCGGCGTCATACCAACCGCAAACGGGAACATCTTTTTTGCAACAAATGGATGCACGCGAAGATCACGCGCCGCCTGTACATGCGCACGCGCTCCGTGCACAGCCGCATACGCTCGCAACTTTGCACACAGCTGCACCTCTCGCGCCAGATGTCGAATCAACTGCTCCGACGTTGTCCCGCGCTCGCGTTCTTGTCGCAACAATGACACCGCGCGCGCTGCATGACCATCACGCACCGCATCCAGAAATGCAAACAACGCGTCTTCCGGACTTTGCGAAACATGACGTTCAACATCCGCGCGCGTGACATGCGGCTTTTCCTGCGTCGCGTCACCTCTGACGGCACATGAAACCTTATGCCCTTCTTGTGCAAGCCGCCATGTATCCGCATGCGTCCTCTCAATAAGTTCGT
>CAZDJC010000131.1:0-1555 GCA_964505655.1 uncultured Gammaproteobacteria bacterium | reverse complement strand
GTCGCCCAAACGCCGTTTGCGCAAAGCCGTCTTGCCGCGCACGCACAAGCACTTCGTCGAAGTATTCACGCACACGCGGAAACGTATCGAAATACTTTTCGATGAAATCTTTCGCTTCCTGAAAACTGACGCCAATATTTCGTGCAAGTGCACGCGGCCCCATGCCAAAAATCATCCCGAAGTTTACCGTTTTCGCGGCGCGACGCTGATCCTTTGTCACATTGCTCTCCAAAATTCCAAAGACTTTTGCCGCCGTCACATTGTGAATGTCCCCGCCACTTTTAAACGTTTCCACCATGACCGGGTCCTCTGAAAACGCGGCAAGCAAGCGCAGTTCGATTTGCGAATAGTCTGCCGACAAAAGCCGTCGTCCTTTTGGCGCGACAAACGCTCCACGGATTTCGCGCCCCAATTCTGTGCGAATCGGAATGTTTTGCAGGTTCGGATCTTGGCTCGACAAGCGCCCCGTCGCGGCAACCGTTTGGTTAAATGTTGTATGCACGCGCCCATCTTCGCGAATCAATGCCGGCAACGTATCGATGTACGTCGACTTCAACTTCGTCATTTCGCGATAGTGGCCAAGCAGCGGTACGATCGGGTGTGCGTCTTCAAGTTTCTCAAGCATCGGTGCCGCAGTGGAAAATCCCGACTGCGTTTTTTTGATGCCCTTGATCGGCAAATGCAACGTCTCAAACAAGGTGCGCGCCAACTGCGACGGAGAATTGATGTTGAACTCCTCCCCTGCTGCGGCATGAATATCTTTGGTGAGTTTCGTGATTTCCTTGTCCAACACATGCGCGAGCGACTTTAACTCCTCGGGATTCACCATGATGCCGTTTGCCTCCATCTTTTCCAAAATTGGGATGAGCGGATGCTCCACCGTCTCATAGAGTTTGAGCATGCCTTCATTTTTTAAGCGCGCCGTCAGAACATCTGCCGCAGGCAAAAAATGCGCAATCATGTTACCAAGCGACGCACACGACGCATCATCTCCAAAACTTTGAGGAATTTTTGGCACACTTGTCTCAAGAACATCCTCTAAAATAGAGACAACGTCAAAGTCGCGTCCGCCAGCGCGGACAAGGTAACTTGCGACCATAAGATCGAATCCCTTGGAAGAAAGATGGATGCCCTGCGCCTCTAACATGTGCCGCGCGTGCTTGAGATGATGGCCTGTGAGTTCGCGCGATGACAAAAGTGGCTCGAGCGTTTTTAATGTTTCCCGAGACGGCAATTGAAACACATATGTTTTTTTGCTGTCCGAAATCGCGACGACACTCATGGTCTTGCCGAAAAGGTCTTCCGCGCGATCTTGGACGCCGAACGCGAGACGTGTGTTCTTTGAAAACGCTTGGACGGCTTCTCGTGCGTGTACTCCATCGCGGTCTACAACGACTTCAGCTTCTCCAAACACATCAACGCGGCGACGCTGTAATGTTTTTGTCTTTTTTGGTTGCTCGGCGCTCATGCGCTGTTCGATGCGTCGGATGAGCGACGTAAATTCAAAATGACGATAGATATCGAGAATCTTCTCCCAGTCTAGTTTCGCCACGCG
>CAZDJC010000130.1:0-1572 GCA_964505655.1 uncultured Gammaproteobacteria bacterium | reverse complement strand
TTAAAGATCATGACGCGCTCGTCCGCAACGCGTTGACACCATCGAAAGAACATGCCATCCCACCAGAGTATCAGCCCGTCTTGAAACACATGAACGCGTGAGTCATGTTGGATGCACTCCACAACAAACGCATCGTGCTCGTTGGATACGAGGCAACAAACCGCGCGCTTTTTGCGCGCCTTCAACAATTGCCGGGCGTGCACATTGCCATCGCAGATCAAAACGAACATCTCATCGTCCCAGAAAAAGTCACGGCACATCTTGGAAGTTCGTATCTCCAGTCGGTCCATAAATACGACGTGATTGTTCGCTCCCCCGGCGTCCGCTATTGGCCGGAATTGCTCGCCGTTCAAGAACGCGTGACAACGGCAACACAACTCTTTTTTGAGGAAGTGCGAAGCACCACGGACGCCCGCATCATCGCCGTGACGGGCACGAAAGGAAAATCCACCACCTCGACGCTCATTCATAAGACGCTTGAAGCCGCCGGGCACAAAAGCATTTTGGTTGGAAACATCGAGCGACAAGACTGGGACATGATTGACAGCGTCGACGATGCGACGATCATCGTGTACGAAATGTCGAGCTATATGCTCGCGGATTTTACACAACGTCCCGACATTGCCGTAATGATGAACGTGCATCCCTGTCACGTGGATTGGCACGGCACGTTTGAAGCGTATGTGAACGCCAAAGGGCAAGTGACCGCCTTTCAAGGCGCGAAAGACGTGTTCGTTTTTAACGCAACGTACCCGGAACTCACGCATATCGCCCAACGCACACACGCGCGCGCCATTCCCTTCAAGCACATGCAAACCATGCACCACGATGGCGAATGGTTTTACGATGGCAGTCAAGAGTTGTTTGAAACAGCGCGCGTCAAAATTCTGGGAAGGCACAACCGCGACAATGTGCTCGCCGTACTCACCGTTGCCAAATTACTCAACATCGACACAGATGTCGTGCGTTCCGTCGTCGAAGTGTTTGAAGGACTTCCGCATCGACTCGAACTTGTTGCAACGATCGACGGTGTTTCGTATTACGACGACGCCATCGCTTCAAATCCAGACGCCACCATTGCCGCACTGCACACATTTGGATCTAGGATCGGTTCCATCATTTTGGGAGGAAAAAACACGGGGTTTGAGTTTAACGAGCTGGCTCATATCATCGAGGAGTATCACATTCCATACGTTGTGCTCCTTCCCGGAAGCCGCGCGGAAATCAAGCTCGCGCTCGAGCATGCCAACTACGCAGGAGTGCTCGTCAACGTTGAAAACATGCAAGACGCCGTGCGTGCATGTCAAAAGCACACAAAAAAGGACTCGGTCGCTCTCCTCTCAACCGCCACACCGAGTTATGATTTGTTCAAGAATTATAAAGATCAAGGCGACCAATTTAAGGCCGCCGTGCTCGCCCTCAAGCCGACGTCATGAAAATGCATTTTAAAAAACCACTGGGAGAACACCCGGATGCCCTCATGCGCAAAGCGGGATACGCCCCGTTTCGCGACCCAAAATCCGGTGAGCATAGCTATGTGCGTCGCCTCACGGGCGATTTTTATCCCCGCTT
>CAZDJC010000129.1:0-1590 GCA_964505655.1 uncultured Gammaproteobacteria bacterium | reverse complement strand
CGCCTGCAGTAAAGTCATGTGCGGAATGTCGGATACGGTACACCACGAGAAACTCAAAACGCTTTCCGACGCCTATGTGTTGCATATGGATGCGCACGGCGCTTGAGGCCAATACGATTCTACTGGGCGCGATGCTTTCTAAACGCACTTTGACGCCGCGGATATGGAACCAACTTGGTCGGATATCGTCTTGGTTGCGCAAAGGTGCACTTGTCACACGACAACTATTACATGTTCAAGGGCGGACTGTCAATCGCTCGTGCGACGGCAACACATTGACGAAAGCTCCTTTTTTCTTTAGAATTCTGTCAGATTTGTGCCCCCGTAGCTCAGTTGGATAGAGCAGGACGGTTCTAACGTCAAGGTCGTAGGTTCGAGTCCTACCGGGGGCGCCACGAGAAAACACGACGGTGTTTTTTTGTTTTACGCGGGTAGTTTGCATCTCTACGAAAATACGATAAACTTCCCGCATGCCAAGAAAGTCTTCCACAAAAAAGTTTGCTGCGCCGGCGTCTTTGACGAGCGCGCCACAGCTGATTTCAAAAAAAACAAAGAGAAACGATAGCCCTCTTAAAGGCGTCGCGGCGTTTGGCGTCGTTGCCATTCTGCTTGGACTCACGATTGGAGGATACATTGCGTCGCGCTATTTTCGCGCGTCGGATCCCAACTCACAGCCATCGCCAGAAATTATCCAGACATTGGCCGAGGAGTTGGCAAACAAAATCGTTACGGAGCGCGAAACGCCGAACCCCCTAGACAGGCAGGGGTATGTGGAAGCAGTGGCGGTTAATGCACAAGGTTCAGAATCGGGAGAGGCGCCAGCACCTTCTTTCATGCGTTACACGAACGGCTATTACGGCATGACGTTCGTCTATCCTGTCGCGTGGACATTCAATCCTGAAGTTCAAGTCCAAAACGAGCGTACGCATATCGGTGCCTTTGCTGCTGACAAACTTGAATTAAAAGTCGCGGCGGTAGAATTTTCTGAAGCCACGTTTTCGCGTG
The DNA here is from genome assembly GCA_964505655.1 of uncultured Gammaproteobacteria bacterium. Taxonomy (GTDB): domain Bacteria; phylum Patescibacteriota; class Patescibacteriia; order UBA9934; family UBA11717; genus 2-02-FULL-53-10. Next base: position 585 of record CAZDJC010000129.1, on the reverse strand, counting down.
CCGTGGAGGCGTTTTTCACAAAACCAGAGAAAGTTACTGCTGACATCGAGGCGAAACAAGCAGAGTATGCGCAATTACATCAAGGCGAGGAGCCGCTTGTGATTGATCCAGACAGCATTGCGGTTGGACATGAACGAAGAAAAATTGATGGACACGATGCGTTTGTGGATTGGTATGCGTCCCCAGTCATTAATGGAGAACCGCGTGTGATTCGCTGGCAATTTTGGATCAATGGTGGGCGCGGACTTTTGTATCATTTTGAGTTTATTCTTCCTGTAGAGGATGCGACTTTGGAGGATGGCACAGTACAAAAACCCAATGAAGATGCGATGAATGAGCTTATCGGTTCTTTGCAATTCACAACCGACGGCGTTGATGACGAGATGTAATATTTGGTATCGAATTCCTTTTCACGCGTTCGATTCCTAATTGGCCATTCTAAAACCCCCCGAAACGGGGGCTTTAGAATGGGGCGGCTAATGGGAATCTCTCGCGCCCTCACATCCGTTCGGGCTTCCATGGGGAAACGCCGTTTCCCCTCTGGATGTCGTGACGCATAGCGTCACTCCATGTCACCCCTTCCTC
>CAZDJC010000128.1:0-1601 GCA_964505655.1 uncultured Gammaproteobacteria bacterium | reverse complement strand
ATAGATCGCTCCGTGGAACCGTAGGTCATGAGCTTGAATTGGTGTTGCTCAAACAAAAGCTCTATGGCCTTGACGCCGCCCGCACCGATGTCGACGCCGATAAATCGCTCCTCCTTTTTTGAGAAAAAACCCATACGGTTACCCACTCACTCGTGACAGCGCCTCATCGATCGCTTCATTGACCAGACGATCCGCGTCCTTATTGCGCTCTCGGCGCACATGCCTGTACGTCACACGCACAAACCGCCGCGCGCGCTCCCCCACCTGAATCGCCAACTCGCGCAAATGCGGCTGTTTCACGCGGTACTCCCCGTTCATTTGCTTGACGATAAGCTCCGAATCCATGCAGACATCAAGCTCCGTCACACCAAGCTGTGATGCCATATCAAGCCCCATAATGAGCGCCGTGTATTCGGCCGTGTTGTTTGTTGTCGTACCAAGATAGCGCTTGGCTTCGCCAATCGTGCGCCCGTTTCCGTCAAAAACAACCGCGCCCGCGCCCGCAGGCCCGGGATTCCCGCGCGCTCCTCCATCTGTGAATAATGTTCCTTTCATGATGCTCGAGAAATGGACACAAGTGTCATTTGCGGCGACTCAACACCGCGATACGTGGAAAAGCGCACGCGATAATACAGATCTACATGGTCGCCCATGCGCCATGCGCTTTCGCGCCCTTCCATTCCAAACCACATGCATTGTACCACTTTTTGGCCGGGCGTTGCGATAGAAACGCGCCCATGTTGTCCGCGTGTCCCCACACGTTCGATAGAAAGCAGCGTGTGCTGTGGCGCAAAGAATATCGGATCGGCGTTGCCGATCCCAAACGGCTCCATGGTTTGAAGCGCCGTGCATAGCGCCGCATCCACGTCGTCGAGTGACAGTTCGAGATCGTATCGAGACGTTTGTTTCAAAGCATCCGACAACGGATGTTCGCGCGCGTATGTGGTCATGGCCTCGATCCAATCTTGCACAGCATCACGTGCGATGGTGAATCCGGCTGCTTGCGGATGCCCACCGCCCCTAATCATAAGCGCGCGGCATGTGTCCATCGCCTCGACGAAGTGAAACCCCACGGGTGCGCGTCCCGAACCCACGAACTGCTCTCCAACACGCGCGAGAACAACGGTCGGCCGCCCCGTGCTCTCACAAACTTTTCCTGCAACCAACCCCGCAATTCCCACGCGCACATCCTCGCGCACCACGGCGATAAACGGCGCCTCTGTGTCCGTCGCCTGCAGAGCAACACGCATCGCCGCGTCTGTGAGGCGCTGGCGCTCCGCGTTCTGCGCATGCAACAACTCCGCAAGCCGCGCGGCTTCCTCGCGATCTTCACACAACAGTAGCTGCAATGCGACGTCTGCGTTTCCGAGACGTCCGGGAGCATTCAAGCGCGGCCCCAATCGAAAGCCCACGTCTTCCGTTGTGATGCGCTTGCCCTCAAGCCCCACCGCTGTCTTCAAAGCCTGCAACCCCACGCGCCGCGTCTTGGCAAGCACGAGCAATCCAAACGTCTCCAACACGCGGTTCTCCCCCACAAGCGGCACCATGTCTGTGACTGTTGCAATCGCCACCAAATCAAGAAGCCATTTTTCGTAATCCTT
>CAZDJC010000127.1:0-1608 GCA_964505655.1 uncultured Gammaproteobacteria bacterium | reverse complement strand
GGGAAAATGATAGGGGCCTCTTTGGCCACGTTCCTTGGGATCCAGATGATCGCCGTTACGGCAGTATGCATCGTCGCGCACTATCGATATGAGGCGTTTGGTATTCGAACAGAACTCTTCAAACGAGGTGCTAATGGCCAGGAAATCATTTCTGTGTGCCGCGTCATCTTGGTGGCCGTTGTTCTTCGAATGATTTGGACAGATGGAGATGCGATCCTTACGCAAACGATGTTGTTTGCTGCCATGTTCTCCTACCTTGCAAATAGCCGCGACCTCGACCGTGGAGAGCGCATCTCGCTCTTTTCACAAGGCGCGCACGCGACCTCAAAAAACTAACGCGTCCGAATACTCTCGGGCGCGAATGTTTTATAGAAAGAGCCCGACCGAAGGGGCGCTCTCATTAATACACTTCGATCGTCGTGTACTGCACACCGAATTGGCGCGCGACGTCACGATGAGGCATCCAAACGTCTGCTCGGTGCCAATAGCGCGCATTCATACGGTCTTTCACAACGAACTCGCGATCGCCGTAGAGCTCCGGAAGTTTTACGCGCGTTCCCAGAGGCAAGAAGTTTGCCGCAATAATTCCATCGCGCACCGTTGTTCCGTCGGCTGTTTCAAACGGCGTGGAGTCCGTTTGCCACGGATCGGATGAATATGCCGTTACAACGATACGCATTGTTTTTGGGGCGTTTCGGTCTCCAGAAATTGGGAACGTCACATCTTCATCCTGGACTTTGACAACATCAAGCAACGCCATTTGTGCAGCAGAGGCATGTGGGAACAGCGCCGTCACCGAAAAGATGACAACAAAGATGCCGAACATGATTTTCTGCAGGTATGGGCGAGCTAGAAGGATGAGGGTGTAGATGTGTTGCATAGAAGCGCTTACGGCACTTTCTTTGCTAATTTCAGCTAATAATAAAATCCCGCTGTTGCGGGAACTCGGCAGCTTTATACCACATTTTTAGGGATTTGTCAACCCTTGAACGGCACAGGAAAAGCACCTCGTCAAATGCTATCTGTGGATGAATGATTGGCCCGTTTCCCCATTGACGGGGCGCCAACTTTTGGGTAGTGTAAGCGCCGCGTCTTATAGAGTCGCGAATCGGTCGCGTGATAGAATATTCTTGCGAATTTGCGCATGTACACGAACCAACACAACTACTATCGCTGGAAACATGGGGAACGCCACGCGCATCCTTTAAAGAAGTTGCGGCCGTTATTTTCAAAGGGATTTTTTGCAAACGCATTGCTATTGCTCGCGGTTTTGATTGTAGGAGGCCTTGTTTTTGGGGGTCTTGTTTTTGCGTTTGTGGGGCGGAACCTCCCCGATCCCTACGCGCTTCAGGATCGCGCGGTTGCACAAAGCACCAAAATTTTTGACAAAACGGGAGAGCATCTCCTGTATGAGATTCATGGAGACAAAAAACGCACGCTTGTGCCGCTTTCTGCGATCCCACCCATTGTTGTCCAAGCGTTTTTGAGCGCCGAGGACGACGGATTTTACGAGCACAAAGGTATTGATTTTCGCGGAATTGCTCGCGCCTTTATCATAAACACTGTTTCATTTGATAAGCGACAAGGGGCGTCCACGCTCACACAGCA
>CAZDJC010000126.1:0-1615 GCA_964505655.1 uncultured Gammaproteobacteria bacterium | reverse complement strand
GAAATGCACGTGTACGACAGAGAGCAGTCCGCGTACCTCATGTTCAGCTACCGATACGGGCTTGCCCGTTATTGCCTCGCGCGGGCCATCCTTGATCGAAAATGGCTCCAGCGCATCAGGCGAGGCGCATGGATGACACTGGCGGACATGCATACGTTCTTTGCAAACGAACAGGTCACGTGCCTCCTCAAGTAACGCTGACGCCACACTCGTGGCGTCAAACTTTTTTTGTCGCTTCCCAGGCGAGCTCAAACACGCGCGTGAGCGTCGCGGCAATGGGCGCGCTCTCTATGACAAGACCGATAGGTACGCTGTCGTACGAGAACGCGTACACCTCGTCTCCTTTCACGCTCACGTGCCCGGTTTCCGCAACCTCGGAGGGAGCAAGATGCCGCACGTCCCACCCAAATTGATTGCGCGCCTTCTGCATCTCTTCAAGTGGAGGCCGCGTTGCCACAATCAAAATGCGTCCACGCGATTGTCCGCGCACGAGCCGCTCTTGATGCTCGGAAAATTCGTGCACATAAAAAAACTGCGTGAGCGTCTCCCACGGCACAATTTCAAAAAAATCATGCGGCTTCTCTTCAAATCGCTTGGAGAGTCGCATGATGCCCTCGCGGCCTTCGTAGTAATAGACGCGCGGACGATGCGCACTCTTACGCTCGAACGCGCACAACTCCGGCAGTGCGCGCTCCAAAATGGCTTTACGCGCCAACAACTGATCGCACTGCGTTTGGAGCATATCTACCATGCGCTCAGGCGAATCTGCTCGATACAATCGCTTGCCTTCCCGATCGATCACACAGAGCAACCCCGTGTGCACAAGCGACTCGACAATCGGATAGGTGGAAGTGCGCGAGATGTACGCGGCTTCGGCAATGTCCTGCACCGTCGCCTCGCCCAGGGATAGCGACGCCAAGTAGACGCGCGCCTCGCGCTCTTCAAGCCCCGCATGCGCCAAGTGTCCGATCAAGTGTTGCATACTGTGCGGAGGACTTCCCACGTGTCGCACGCCGTTTGCTCCCACCGGTATGCCGCCGCGCGCACGACCCCGCTTCTGACCCTCGCCTCATCATAGTTTTCTTCAAGACGCGCGCGCAACGCCACTTCCCAGGCCTGCACGTCGCCCGCCGGAAGATAGGTAGGAATGTCACCGCCCACCTCACGCAACACAGGCAGATCACTACACAGTACGGGCACTCCCGACGCCATTGCCTCAACAACCGGCAACCCAAACCCTTCATACTGTGTTGGGAATACAAAAGCACGTGCGCCGGACAAGAGTGCACCCACATCTTCCCCACTCACATATCCGATTTCCTGCACACATGGTATCGACGCCAGCCTCGACACGGCACCATCTGACAATTTTTTTCCGCGCGCGCCTGCCAGCACAAGAGAAAACGGACGCGTCGCCGTTTTATGGATACGCTCTACGGCTTCAAGTAAGAGTCCCACACCCTTTTTATCCTCAAGACGTCCGACAAAAAGCAAGTACGGCTCATGCACATTGAACTTTTTTTGCACGCGCGCCACCTCCACATAGCCTTTGGAGCGAACATAGAACCGGTCGTGATCAATGCCAAGTTGTGTCACCGTGATAGCGTTTGGATCA
>CAZDJC010000125.1:0-1616 GCA_964505655.1 uncultured Gammaproteobacteria bacterium | reverse complement strand
GCTCAAGCAGGACGCACACCGTCTCGAAGAGTCGGTCAACGCCCTGCATGGCGAGCGCAACGAGCTGGCACGGGTCTGGACGCACGCGCTCATTCGGCTCGCAGAGATCGTAGTCCAGGCGGCCACGCAGACGGGCAGCAGCCGTCACGCAGAGGCGCTCCGCAAGATGGGGGAGGAGTTCCTCACCACGGCGCTCACGCACAGCAATGCGGGCGAATCCGCGTACGTGTCCGCCGTTCGCTCCGGGGCGCTCCACTCCGTCCTCGCGTGGATCGCGTGCAGTGAGGGGGAGCTGGGGACGCAGGGCATGAAGAAGCTCCATGCCTTCGTCGAACTTCTGCGTGCTCGCAGTACGTTCGAGGAGAGCGCACAGACCATGACGGTCGTGGACAGCGAGGAGGGCGAGGACGGTGGCGTTCCTGTTCCCTCGGCGCCCTCATCGCCCGCGGCGACGTAGCGAACGACAACGACAACAACATCGGCGGTGGTCCACTCTCGGGCCACCGCCGAATTATTTATGATTGGATATTGGGGGGTTTGAGGTTAGATTTTAGAGTCACAGATCGGCAAATCATGCTAAGATTGAGTCACATGATTGAAAAACCGGTAACGCTTCTCCCGGGCATTGGGCCAAAACTCGCTGCCGCGTACAAGCGGCTGGGCATCCAAACTATCCGCGATCTGTTGCTGTCGTTTCCGCATCGCTATGACGATTTTCGCTCTGTGCACGGTATCGGTCGCCTACAACCTGGCGTCCAAACAACCGTGCATGGAACGGTCACATCTATTCGCTCAAGGCGCAGTCCCAAAAAGCGCATGATGCTCACGGAGGCAACCGTTGAAGACGCAACAGGGAGCATAACTGCCGTGTGGTTTCATCAGCCGTACCTCGCGCATCAGTTGCATGTCGGGACGTCGTTGGCGCTGTCGGGCCGCGTGGACGATCGCTACGGGCTCTCCATGGCAAATCCACAATTCGAAGTGCGCGGGGTTGGTACGACCGCCATTCATACGGGGCGCCTTGTTCCTGTTTACACCACGACGGGGCGGATGGCACAAAAGGGAAGACGCAGTGCCGCGCGTGCAGCGCTTCAATACGCACACGAAATCGAGGAGTGGATTCCTCAAGATGTTTTGCGACGGTATGATGTTGTCGCCCTACATGAGGCGGTATGCGAGCTTCATTTTCCCGAAGATGCCGTGCGGTTTGAGCGTGCGGTTCGTCGTTTGAAATTTGGCGAGCTTCTTTTACATCAAATCACGCGTGTACGGGCGCGCCACGCTATAGAGATCTCCACGGGCATTATCTTTCCGTTGCAGGAGGAGACCATCAAAAAAACTGTCGCCTCGCTTCCGTTTTTGCTCACCAACGCGCAGCGCAAAGCCGCTTTCCAGATCATGCAAGACATGGCGTCCGGTCGCCCCATGCATCGTCTCCTTGAAGGGGACGTGGGCTCGGGGAAGACCGTCGTCGCGGCGCTCTGCGCAAAAAATGTGTTCATGAGTGGGTACCAAGTTGCCTATCTTGCGCCGACCGAACTTCTTGCGACACAACAAGCAGAGGCATTCCAAGAAATCCTGGGCGCGTCCGTGCGGGTGGCGCTTTTAACGTCGAG
>CAZDJC010000124.1:0-1624 GCA_964505655.1 uncultured Gammaproteobacteria bacterium | reverse complement strand
ACGTGCTTGATATGCTCGAGCGAGAAGGAGGCGTGGCGCAGATTGATGCCAGCCTGTTTCGTGCAACCGGCGAAGGAATGGCGCGCGCCGATGGAGATCGCGTGGTTGAAGGCGTGTTTGATGGCGAGCGCATGATGGGCACTGATGGCATCAAATATAACGTCCCGCCAAATTACGCTTCAAAATCGAAGCTTGTCGAAGGCGATATTCTGAAACTCGTCATCAAAGACGACGGGTCGTTCATCTTCAAGCAAATCGGTCCAGTGGATCGCGAGCGCATCTCGGGAGCCCTCGTTGTGGACGATCACGCAAATTATGCGGTGACGACCGACGACGGGAGAACCTTCCGAATCTTGACGGCGAGTGTGACATACTTTAAAGGAGAGCCGGGAGACGAGATTGTTGCGTTTATTCCGCGAGGCACAAAGGCAACATGGGCGGCGGTTGAAAACATCATGACACACGCACGGATTTAAGATGTGACGTTTGTGAGCAAGGTTCACTTGCTCCAAAACGACTAATCTTAATGTCATACTATGGCAGAGAAAAAGAAGGGGATCCGGATTTTGGGCTGGGTGTTCGGAATCCTCACGCTCATCGGTGGTGTCTTCGGGTTTGGAAGCGGAGCCGCCTACGCAATTTTAATGATCGTTGTCGGGTTGCTCTTGCTCCCTCCAGCACACGATCTTATTGCGAAGAAGCTCGGTGAGAAGATGGCGGTTTGGCCAAAGTGGATTGTCATCGTTGTCTTGGCCGTGATCGCAGGCGTTGTCCAGAAATAAGCGTTTTGAAGCAAAAAGCCACGCATCGTCGTGGTTTTTTGTTTTTGACGTTTCTTGTAACATTTCAAAATTCCAATCTCCAATTTCCAATCCCCTACATCCATTTGTTATACTCTGCACGCTATGAGTATCTACCGGCGTTATCGCCCAAAGACATTTGCGGACGTTGAGGGGCAAGAGCACGTAAAAGCCGCCCTGAAGGGACAATTTTTGTTGGAAAGAATTGCACAGGCATATGTGTTTTCTGGTGTGCGAGGAGTAGGGAAGACCACGATGGCGCGTTTGCTTGCCATGCGCGCGAACTGCACAAAGCCGCGAGGGGAGGAGCCGTGCGGCACGTGTAACTCGTGTGCGGCAATTCTCGAAGGACGATCTATCGATGTGATTGAAATGGACGCGGCGTCGCATACAAGTGTCGATCACGTGCGCGAGCATATCATTGAGCGCGTGCGTGTAAGTCCCGTACAAGCGCGCTATACGATCTTTATCATCGACGAGGCGCACATGCTATCTAAAAGCGCCTTCAATGCGTTGTTAAAAACACTTGAAGAGCCGCCAGCACATGTGTTGTTCATTTTTGCAACAACGGAGTTGCACAAAGTTCCGGTCACAATTTTAAGCCGCTGTCAGCGATACGACTTTCTCCCGATCAAGCACACGGACATCGTCGCGCGCCTCAAACGTCTGTGCAAACAGGAGGACGCCACAGTTGATGATGATGTGCTTGAAGAGATCGCGCAACATGCGGGAGGATCAGAACGTGACGCTGAAAGTCTGTTGGATCAAGTGTTGAGTCTGCACTTGAAGCGCGTGTCATTGGTAGATGTCGGCGTATTGTTGCC
>CAZDJC010000123.1:0-1638 GCA_964505655.1 uncultured Gammaproteobacteria bacterium | reverse complement strand
TCGCGGCCTTCATGCTCGGCGCAACTTCGCTTGGCACGCGTCCCGTAAAAGGTGATGGCACAAAGAGAAATAAGAGACCGATCGCGAGCGCGAGCATGGGCACCATCATGCGCGACGCGACACGGAAACGCTTTGGTTGAAAAAGCCCGAAACTCACAAGAGCGCCCGTTCCAACAATGAGAACAATAAGCGTTGCGCGCGTATCTGTCACAAGGATCCAAAAAAGCGTAAGCACAAGGAGCGGCCAGCGCAAAATTGTATGCCACATATGCGTACGAAGCGTTGGCATCCATGCGTCCGTGGATTCTCGATCGTCCACAATCCATACGCCCAACGACAAGACGGAAAGCATCACAAGGAGCATGGAAAGCGACTCCGGCGTGCCGGTTGTGCTCCATCCCATTGATGCCAAGAATGTTGGCAGCACATTGAAATACACAAGGGTCGAAACAATCGCGGCGACAATCCCTCCCGTAAACCATCCAAGCGTAACCGTGCGAAGCAGTGTGCGATGACGCCCTTCATGGCACAAAACAACACAGAGCACGACCAATGCTGTCATTGGGACGACGGTCGTAAAGCCCAACGGTCCCAGTCCAAACCACACCGTGTAGCCGGATGACGAGACGATCGCCGAGATAACAATGGCAATCCACACAAGCACAGGAAGCCATATCCACGGTGTCTTGAGCGTGGTGAGCGACTGTGTGCGATACACATGAATACTCCAGCCGAAGAGCACCACCGCAGTGGCAAGGATAAGGAGTGCGTGCTTTGCGGGCGCAAAAATTTCCCCAAACGACGGCACAAATAGCACAGGCATGAGCGCGCACAACACAAACAGCGCCGTTTTTATGAGCGGCGCGTCGTGGTTATTCCCGGAAAGCATCGAAAACAACCCAACCTCTCCCCTCTTCTTTTTGGACATATCATAATTATAACAATGGAAGTCGGATGTCGGAAGTCAGCACGTGTGACTATGTATAAACTATGGCTGTACGCTCGTGTCCGCAGACTCCGATTGCGCGCTTTCTTCATTTGGCGCAACACTACTCTGTGTTGATTCCGTAATGGTTGTTTCAACAGACTCGCTTGTGACCGTTTCGACAACGTCAGGCGCGGCCTCAACCTCCGCTGCTTCAGCAACTTCTTGTGCCACTATCTCTTCAGGGACTGCACTCTCCTCTTCTGTTACCGCATCTCCTTCCGCAGACACCTCTTCGTTCTCAATCGGTAACTCCGATGGCTGCGCAGTCTCCGTCTGTTCTACCTCGACAACGGTCTCGCTCACTTCACTATCAATCACGTCGACTACTACTTCCTCGGTTGCCGCCTCCTCCTTCGCCACAACCTCATCTGTTGGCGCAACAAGCTCATCCTTAGGTTCGAGCCCTCGACGCAATCCTATAACGATCCAGTCCACAGATGTGCCCGAACCGGCCGTACGGTGCAGCGTGAATCCATTCGATGACTTATCTGTGATGTACGCCGTCCCACTCCCGTTGCTGACCGTAGCCGTCACAACAATCGGCACTTCGGTTGAGATGATATCGTTGAATTCGGGATCAAGGTCCTCGAACTCCACGACGATGCTCTCGTCTTCCATCTCGGTTGTTCCCGACATCGTGATGTAATGCT
>CAZDJC010000122.1:0-1638 GCA_964505655.1 uncultured Gammaproteobacteria bacterium | reverse complement strand
CTCTTGCCAACAGCAGGTATGAGCGGACCTTTTATGTCAGCGCCATTTCAAAAGTGGTGGGCCGTGATTCCCTAGTCTGTGCAAGCGCAATCACGTGTTCTGCCATGCGAACTTCCTCTGGCGTATTCACGCCGATCCCTTCATCCGCAGGACACGGTGCCGTTTGCACGCTTTGCTCCTGCTCAACAGCCATGGCGATCAGGTCCGTCAGTAAGAATTCATGCTTCGGGTTTTGATCAGAAAGCATATGAATATGCCTCCAAAGCCATGTTGCATTGAAACAATACAATCCATTGTTCACTTCTCGCACGGATTTTTCTGTATCCGTGCACATGGCGTACTCGCGGATAGCCGTGACACATCCGTCATCACGTCTGATGATGCGCCCGTAATGCGTGTACACCGCGCGCCAATCTTGATAGTCCGGAACAACGACGGTCGTCATCGTGATTGCTGCGCGGTGAAGCGCGTGCGTCTCCACGAGCGATCGCAATGTGTTCGCTGAATAAAGTGGGTGATCACCGTAAAATACCATCACGTTGTCCGCGGCGCGGAGCGCTTCGCGCGCAACCATGACCGCATGGCCTGTTCCGCGCTGTTCTTCTTGTATGACAAACTCGGCCCGTTGGCCGATGTGTACGCGCAAAGCATGCAAATCGTGCCCAATCACAACCGCGGGCCTCGCGTCAATTCCGCTTTGTGCAACCGTTGATAGAATTCTGTCGATAATGGGCGTACCCGCAACCGGCACCAATGTCTTTGGCACCGGCGCCCCCATCCGCGTCCCCTTTCCTCCCGAGAGGATAAGTACTCGTGTGTTTTTTTGTTGAGGCATAACGACGGAATCATAGCACACCTATTGTGCGTGGAAAGATACGTCCGCATACCTCCCCAAACCAAAAGCAGGGCCTTGAGGACCCTGCTTTCTTATTCTTACTTGAGATCGACGCGGCGTTTGAGAACGTTCTTATCAACCGTGAGGTCGCTTGCCTGCGCTACATCGGCACCGAATGCGTAGCGTGGGAAGAGCGTTGCCGGCACATCGATCACGTAGTCTGCCCATGCCGAGCCATAGAGCGCCTTCGCTACATCTTCCGTCTTCACCCATCGGAGCGTTGGTTTGTAGTCGCTCGAAGCATTCTTCTCGGCGGCATACACCTTTGGATCAGACTGGATCTTGATCAAGACGACACCGTGCTTTGGTAACATCACTCCTTGGAATGTGAGCCCAGAAAGGGTTGCGTCCGAAACTGTCTTTATGCGTGAGAACGATGGGCTCCATGAGAAGTAGGTGCTCTGATCCATGAACACGCGGCGCCCGCATGTCGGAGTGACGTAATAGACCGTCGAGAATCCAGAGCTCTTGATGTATTGACCAGCTTCAACCGCGGTAATTGCTTCTGACTTACCCGTAACTGGGGACTTTCCCGTGCCAGACGGCATGGTGCAGGAGACCACCAATTCGAGTGCGGCGAAGGTGAATTCTGGCTTTCCGCTTGCATTCAACCCGAGGTAGGTGACGCGCAAGTCGCTGATGCCATCGCTGTTTGTATCAACATCCTTTGCTTCATTCTTTACAACCGTAACCGTGACTGGATCCGAGGCGATCGTCACCGTGGCCTGTGTTGCCGTTGCAAC
>CAZDJC010000121.1:0-1640 GCA_964505655.1 uncultured Gammaproteobacteria bacterium | reverse complement strand
CCCGCACTACAACGTTGGAAATGATTTACATGTCATATCCTTATGCTTTGAGTGTTTATTGTTCATACATGTGCGCTTCGGAAGCGTTGAAGTACGGGGCAGGCATTAAAACAGGCCGCCAACGAAGCTCAAGAGGACCGTGCGGATGGATTCGTCAAACAACGCTCCGGCGCCAAACGCCACAATGGCCGGCGGCAAGATAAAGAGGATGACAAACACGGCGGCTCCCACGATCACAACTGTATCAAACACTCCAATCGCGAGAGCGGCTGTGTGCGGCGTAAAGGTGAACGACTTCCGTTTTGCCGATGGAGCCATCTCAAAGATGGACGTCGCATCATATCGCATGACACCGATGCGTGATGTGGGAAAGAGGGACGCGAGCATGCGCACATGGGCAAGCGCAACGGCCGCGAGCCATGTAGGCACTGCCTCGATGTTGAGAATAGCCACGTTAAAAAAGTTATCCAACCGCGCCCGGAGTCTCTGTCCCTTTGCGTCGTCTTTGGCAGCTTGTGTGTACGCACGTGGTTGTGCCTGTTCTTGTCGCGTTCCTTTTTGTCGTGAGAGAACCTGTGGAACGCGTGCGGTCGTACGTCCCTGTGTTTGCTCTTGCTCACGCTCGCGGCGCTTGGACGGAATCACGAGAGGCGCCTGCCGATACGTCGTTGAAGCTGGAGCGCCGATGGGACGCTGCACATCCGAAACGCGCGCCGCACGAATACGTCGCATCGTTTCTGTGGAAAATTGTCCAGCGCGCACGTGCGGCAACGCGCTCTCTACCACTGCCATAGTGGCAATAGTCTACCGCGTTTTACCCCCTACTTCAACGTCTGTGAACTTGTGTTGTTCCAACGACAAGCGTGGCTACACCTCTTTCAATGTTGTCGTACGGGCGTTTACCCCGTACTACAACACGATTGGGATGCGTCAATGTTTTGTCTGAGCAACGGTGCTGTTCCAACGACAAGCGTGGCTACACCTCTTTCAATGTTGTCGTACGGGCGTTTACCCCGTACTACAACACGATTGGGATGCGTCAATGTTTTGTCTGAGCAACGGTGCTGTTCCAACGACAAGCGTGGCTACACCTCTTTCAATGTTGTAGTACGGGGTTTTTGCCGGAGGTCGAAGCGATCCTTGTTGATAGAAAGATGCAGTGCGGAGGTTTTTGGATGTCGGAGCAAGTGGGTTGCAATGAGGTCGGCAATGAGCGTGTCCACATGGCGTTTGATGGTGCGCGCGTTTGGCAGCGGCTCGCGTATGAATGACAGCAAATGCTCCACGGCCGCGTCCGGCCATTCAAAGGCAACGTGCTGTGCTTCAAGGCGCGACTGAAGGGCGCGTAATTCTTTTTCCGCGACGCGTTTCAGCGTGTCGCTTTGGAGAGGATGAAACATATGCACGTGGTCGAGACGGTTTAACAACTCTGGACGAAAACGATCCTTGAGCGTTTGCATAACGGTTTGCGTATCCCATGCGCTCGTTGCTTCAAACCCGATGTGTCCACGTTCAAACTGTTCCGCGCCGATGTTTGATGTGAGGACAATAATGGCATGACGGAAGGGAATGGAGCGCCCTGTTGCGTCGGTCAATTCACCATTTTGGAGGATTTGCAGGAGTAGATGATGCACGTCGGC
>CAZDJC010000120.1:0-1658 GCA_964505655.1 uncultured Gammaproteobacteria bacterium | reverse complement strand
TCTCCATCTTTGACCACATACTCGCGATCGCGTTTGTAGAGCACTTCGGCGCGCAGGGCTTGCTCAATGTGATGCACGAGTTGGATGCCGCCGCTTCCGTACAGATTGTCAACACCAAGCGCGCGTTCTACTTTTTCCACGCCCGCATCCGTCAACGTGGCGACTTTCATTTTTTCGTCGACGTTGTAATCCGTCTGTTCTTGAAGTGCGCGCGCGATTTGCGAAAACCGTTGATACAGCTCGCTCGGCGTTTCCGATGGCGCAGAGATAATGAGCGGCGTGCGCGCCTCGTCAATCAAAATGGAGTCGATTTCGTCGATGACGCAATACGCAAGCTTGCGCTGAACACGCTGCGCGGCATACGCCACCATGTTGTCACGCAAATAATCAAACCCGAATTCGTTGTTTGTTCCGTACGTGATGTCCGCGTCGTACGCTTCTTTGCGCGTCACGCGACGCAAATAGGCGTGCTCCACTTTGTAACTGCCCGCCTCGTCTCGCGTATCATCGGCCAACACCGGCGCTGCCGTTTTGTCGTACACGTATCCGCTCTCATGTTGGATGCATCCAACCGTAAGCCCGAGTGCATGATAAATTTGTCCCATCCACACAGCATCGCGCTTTGCCAAGTAGTCGTTGACGGTCACAACATGCACGCCCTCGCCCATGATCGCATTCAAGTAGACCGCGAGCGTTGCCGTGAGCGTCTTTCCCTCTCCCGTACGCATCTCGGCGATGTTGTGTTCATGCAACGCCATAGCGCCCATAAGCTGTACGTCAAAATGCACTTGCCCAAGCGTGCGACGCGACGCCTCGCGCACGGACGCGAACGCTTCCACAAGCACATCATCAAGTGAGATCCCCCCTTCTATCCTTGCGCGAAACTCCGCTGTCTTCTCTTTGAGTTGTGCGTCCGTCAACAACTGAAACGACGCCTCGAGGGCGTTGATGTCTTTCGCGCAGGCGGCGTAACGCTTCAAGATTTTTTTGTTCGGATCGCCAAGAAACCGATCAAGAAAGTGAGCCATGGAAGTAATTTTATGGCCCAAGTGTACGAAAAATTCCCATTTTGGTCAATGGTTGACGGCGCCTAGACCTCCGTATCCCGTCGCAACAAACGCTTAAACAACGCGCGCCCCTTACGCTCACGCCCAATCGTACGCTCCTTCCATGCGACCACTTGGCGATAGAAGTCATCGCGAACTTTTTCGATCGCTTTATACAAATCCGCTTCATTCTTGCTCGCGTGGAATTCCTGACCCTGAATTGTGGCGTGCAATTCCGCGTAAAAAAGATCGTCCCCTTTTTGGTGGTGCGGCGACACCATGCCAACCTCCGCCTTGATGCTCGCAGGCTCAAGCCGTTTCACGATCTTCGCAATTTTTTGGAGACGTGATGTTACGCGGCGCTCGATGGCAGGAGTTAATTCGATGTTCTTTGCGTAAATGCCTTCAATTTTCATACGGGAGTGTTATGACTCTCTTGCTTAAATGATAGCGCGTCGGCATGCTCTCCACAAGAATCCCCTTTATGCGCCAGATTTCTTTTCGTAAAAACTCGTGATCCAGTTTTGGATGTCCGCGCCCGTGAAGCCCGCCACGTGCGCGTAACGGAGGATATTGATGATCATTTTTGAACAGTGTTCGCGTTCGGATTCA
>CAZDJC010000119.1:0-1669 GCA_964505655.1 uncultured Gammaproteobacteria bacterium | reverse complement strand
TGGCGGCCTCGAGGAAGCACAGTGTCGGGATAAGTTCTTCGACAAGCCCTTGCGTTGCGTATGTGACAAATTCTTTTCGCTGTCGCTCAACGTCTTTCTTGAGGTTTTCGTAGTCCGCGAGCGCTCGCTTCCACCCGTCGAGATGCTCTTGCGCCTTATCTTCCTTATTCTGCTCGACTACCGTATCCCGCTCGACCGCCTCGTCTTTTTTTTGTTTTTCCTCTTTCTTTACGTCTTTTTTATCGCGCATATGATTCAAGTAATTCACGCATTTCGTGCAAAATAGAGAGATTGTGTTGATAGTCCATACGCAATGGGCCCACAAGACTAATGAGCTCTTGCTCATGGGGACGCGGCCGATATGTGAGCGTGATGGAAGCAATTTGATCGCCAAATGGGCTTTCGTCGCCCAAAAGAATGGCAATTTCTTGATGCAACCGTGTACGCAATTCATGAATCCACGCCTCACGACCGTCGATCATACGCCCCAAACGCAAAATCATCGAGAAATCATGAAACTCGGGAAGTTGCAAAACACGCGAAAGGCCCGTGGCGTACGAACGCTCGGGCGCAAACGATAGAATCACCATGCTTCCCGTGAGATCGCTCAAGGCATCCGCGAGTTGTTGCGCGCGAATCTCCGGATCTTGGACAGAGACCCCTTCCTCAAGACGCCGACGCTCACTTTGCGACGCATTTCTTGGTCCCACAAACCACTCAATATAAAAACGGTACCCTTTTTCCGTAGGCACGCGTCCCGAAGACGTATGCGGTGAACGGATGTAACCGTTTTCTTCAAGTTCCGCAAGATCGTTGCGAATCGTTGCGCTGGAAACACCAAGTGCGCTTGCGTCTGCAAGGTAGTGACTGCTGACCGGCTCTGCATGTCGAATATGCGTCTCGACAAGCAGTCGAAGTAAAAGTTGTTGGCGTTCAGTCATGCACTCGCGCTCAAACAAATTAGCAGTCATCATTCTAGACTGCTAACCTTGTGATGTCAAGAACCCTACTTTTCTTCACCATGATTGCGACGGCGAAGCGCGGCGCGAATGTGCATTCGTCGACGCTTTTCACCCTCTGTTGCACGCACATAACTTGTAAAAACGGCCTCACTTGAAATCCCGATGACCGTAAAAAGCATGGGGATCGAAAACAAGACAAGAAACGCTGTGAGCAGCTTTGTGACGTCGCGCGTCGGCGTAAAATCGCCGTAACCCACGGTCATGAATGTGACAACGGAAAAGTAAAATGCGTCAAGGACGCGCCATCCTTCCAGGAAATGGAAAGCAATCGTTGCGCTCGCGATGAGAATGGCCATGATGCCAACAACGAACAGCAGCCGCTTTAGAAACGTCCTTGTGATGATTTTCATGTGAGAATTGTACTCTATTTTTGAGTGCCGTTTATCCCCAGCCCTTCCCTCTTGACGCACGTTTGCGCGCCATGTACCCTTTCGCCCACATCATGAGGGAGAGCAACTTGATTCAAGACGAACGAGGGAATCAAGATACCTGTGTGAATAGCATGAGGAGTCCGTGTGATGAAACCGTTTGGATTGACGTGCCGGAGATTCTACGACGTGCGCGAATGCGTGCCGCGGTACAAGTGATGACGGCGTCAGACACGGCCGGACCGCCCCTTTTGGCGACAACGCTCATTGCGCATGCGG
>CAZDJC010000118.1:0-1693 GCA_964505655.1 uncultured Gammaproteobacteria bacterium | reverse complement strand
ATGTTTTAATGCAAGTACATTTGCATTAACGTATACCTATGAGCCATTGTTATCTTGAGGACACGCTTGATGCGCGTGGCCTCAAAAAAACGACAGATCGTCATCAGATGCTCGAACTCTTTGAGTCCAAACGCACATGGTCGGCCTCACAACTTGCAAAGAAGCTCCGAGTCAACCTCTCCACGATATATAGGAATATCAAGCATTTTCAGAATAAGGGCCTCATAGAATCTGCATTCAATTGCAAGGGAGAAGTACTCTACGAACGAAGCGGACGCGCGCATCATGAGCACGCCATTTGTGATGCCTGCAGCACTGGTCGCTGTATCCCATGCCCAGTTTCCGTGCACAAACGCCACGCCCTACAACTCTTCGAAACGTGTTCGTCATGCCGCTAGCCTTAAAGTATCACTATGACCCTTCTGTTCATCCTCGCCGCAAGCATTGTCTCTGGACTCATCGCGCTCCTCATCGCCTTTGCGCTCCTCAAGGGTGGTTTATGGTCGCACGACCGATCGCATCTTTTCTTGAGTTTCGCCGCCGGCACGCTCCTGACGCTTTCATTCCTCGACCTTATCCCCGAAGCGTTTGAATCATTGGAAAAAATCCGCGGCGGCGATGTCGTGGAGACCGCAGCGTTCTACGTGCTTCTTGGGTTTCTTCTCTTTTATACTATCGAAAAGCTTATCCTGTGGTATCACTGCCACGAAGAGCACTGCGAGATTCACACATCCAAAGCCATGATTTTAATTGGTGACTCTCTCCACAACTTTCTTGATGGGATCGCGCTTGCGGTGGCATTCCTTGTGAGTCCGGCCGTGGGTGTTGCCACAACCATCGCCGTGTTTTCGCACGAGATTCCGCAGGAAGTCGCGGACTTTAGTGTGCTGCTTTCAAGCGGCATGAAAAAGAGCCGAGCGCTTCTTGCCAACGCCTGCTCATCGCTTGCGAGTATCGTGGGCGCTCTTGCCACCTACGCATTTGCTACGCGGCTTGAAGGCGCCGTCCCCGTCCTCACGGCACTCACGGCCGGTGGCTTTATTTACATCGCCGCCGCCGACATTATTCCAAGCATTCATCACGAACGCGGGCGCGCGCGACTGGTTTCACAGTTCATCGCATTTCTCATAGGCGTCGGGATTCTTCTCTATATCACGAGTCGTTTTGCGCATTGACAACAGGAGCGACTGTGTGTCAATCACGATTGACGAGAGCGGCGCGGCATGATACACAGAGTGCGGATGGCACAATGAGCACAGCAAGCGTGACTCTCCTTGCTCTTGCATTCAGCCCAACGGGCTATGTGTTGATTGGCATGGTGTGTGTTGCTGCAGTTTTCGTTGTGGTGGAATACATGCACACCTCGATGGTGCGCACGAAGGCGCGTGTGGTGCGAGTGATCGATGTGCCCGCGCACCACATGGATGTCACATCAGCTGACGCAACGTTCCCGCACGGGCTTTTGATGGACGTCGTGACAGTGCCGAATTCTTGGATTGTCACTCTTGACGTGGACGGGAGGTGTTGTGACATTCCTGTGTCAAAGGGCGCGCGCCGCGCGATTACCGTTGGGGATACGCTCGATGTGGAATACTGCCGTGGACGTGTCACGGGACACCGTTACATCTACAATGTGTACCACGATTAACCCTACTCATTGCGGCTCCGATTTCACCGGAGCCGTGAGTTTTTT
>CAZDJC010000117.1:0-1730 GCA_964505655.1 uncultured Gammaproteobacteria bacterium | reverse complement strand
GTGTTAAGGCGGCCGCTCGTACAGTTGGCGGGAGATGCGACAAGTTTTCGTATTGAGGGCGGAAAACCGCTCCACGGAACGGTCACGATGAGTGCGTCAAAAAATGCGGCTGTCGGGCTATTGGCCGCAAGTCTATTGAATCGCGGAGTAACGACGCTTGAGCGTGTTCCTCGTATCGAAGAAGTTCATAGATTGATTGAGGTCATGCAAAGCATTGGCATACGCGTTGAATGGAAAAAGAACGGTGATGTCCGAATTACGCCACCAAAAAAACTCAATCTCAAGCATCTCGATCTTCATGCGGCGCAAAAAACACGAAGCATTATCTTGTTTATGGGGCCGCTCATGCATCTGTTCGATCGCTTTGCGCTTCCGTATGCCGGCGGATGCAAGCTCGGCACGCGCACTGTGCGTCCCCACCTGTACGCGCTTGAGGCGCTTGGCGCCAAAATTGCAGTGAAGGATGATCATTATGACGTCTGGGTCCCCAAGCGTACTGCGGGAGATATCGTCTTGTATGAAAGTGGAGACACCGTGACAGAAAATGCTCTTTTTGCGGCGGCGCGCATGCATGGAGCAACGGTCATTCGGTACGCGTCGGCAAACTATATGGTGCAAGACGTGTGTTTTTATCTTCAAAAACTAGGCGTGCGAATCGAGGGAGTTGGGACAACGACGCTCACAGTGTACGGCGTGCCGGATATCGATGTTGATGTGACATATGCGCCATCCGAAGATCCTATTGAGGCGATGTCATTTATTGCCGCCGGAATTGTCACGCATTCAGCGATCACAATAAAGCGATGCCCGATCCGTTTTCTGGAATTGGAATTGCTCCATCTTGCAAAAATGGGTTTTTTGTACAAAATAACGAAGCGCTATGTTGCGCGTAACGGACAGACGGAGCTTGTCGACATCGAGACGCGTTCGTCAAAACTCACGGCGGTTAAAGATGCCATTTCGCCCCGACCGTATCCTGGGATCAATGCCGATAACTTCCCGTTTTTTGTCTTGGTTGCCTCTGTCGCGAGTGGGCGCACGCTTATTCACGACTGGATGTATGACAACCGCGCCATTTACTACACCGAGCTCAACAAAATTGGCGGGCGTGTGACGCTTTTGGATATTCATCGCGTGCATGTGGACGGGCCGGTGCATTTTCAGCCGGCGGACATCACGACCCCACCAGCATTGCGCCCCGCGATGCTTGTGCTGTTGGGTATGCTTGCGGCTTCGGGGACTTCTGTTTTGCGAAACGTGTACTCGATCAACCGTGGATACGAAGATGTCGTCGAGAAGCTGCAAAAACTTGGCGCGCGAATCGAAATGGTGAGAGATGTATAAAAAACAAGCCGCGCTCTGCAGAGAGCGCGGCTTCATCGCAGCCTTGCCAGACGTTCGTACTGTACCAAGTCATAAGAAAGTGTCAAGCGCTTTTGTCCGTGGACATGCGGGAAGTCGAACCCCGAATCGCATGCCTGGCAAGGCCGAGATTGTCACCGGACCACGCCCACGGACAAAAGCACTCAAACAAAAACCCCGCGCGAATTGTTCTTATAATTCACATTGCGGGGACTGCATCTACTATACAACACGCGTCCGGATCGAAGTCCTGAACTTGTCAATAGATGTATGTGGAACAGTAGGGGCTACTACTTCAGGTTCTTTATTCCCGTCGGACAAATGTCGCGGAGTGGGCACATGGCGCAACGTGGGGTAGCGCGGCAAAG
>CAZDJC010000116.1:0-1746 GCA_964505655.1 uncultured Gammaproteobacteria bacterium | reverse complement strand
CGGGCAGGATTTGAACCTGCGAAGGCGAATGCCAGCAGATTTACAGTCTGCCCCCGTTGGCCGCTTGGGTACCGACCCACAAAATTGGAAACTGACAAGCAACTTTTACCGTTCCGCGCTCCATTTCGCAGAACAAATAGAGGGCTTGCCATTCGTAGCTCCGACCAAGCGGAGCGAAGAATGGAGCCACCTGCGGGACTTGAACCCACGACCCACGGTTTACAAAACCGTTGCTCTACCAACTGAGCTAAGGTGGCACAACGTCACGTCTCCAAAAAAACCTACATCTGCGCGATACGCGCCTCAAATTCCTCGATCTTCTTGTTATCCGGATTCGCCTGTTTGAGGTAGTAAAGCCCCTCGCGCGCCAGTTTCTGGTCGTTCGCAAGTATACTCGATTCGATGAGAAAATCAAGATATTTCGGGTTTGTTGGTCGAAGCTGGACCGCCTCCTTAAAAAACGCAACCGCTTCCTCCACCTTCCCGTCTCGCATGGATAACTCCCCCAAATACACCAAAATACTCGCATCGTTTGGCGCAAGCCGGTGCGCGTGCTGAAACGTCTCAACCGCCTGTTCCCACTGCCGCGTCCGCATGTAGATAATCCCGAGACGCTCGTACACCTCAGCGTTTTTTGGATCAAGCGTAAGGTACTCAATGAGCCGCTGCTCGGCCGCCGTATATTCTTCTGCAACCATAAGGGCGTCCGCCTCCTCCATCAACTGCCGCCGTACTTCGATATGCCCACTGTGAGTGCCCCCCTCCTTCTGCGCACGCTTATAATATCGGTCGAGCTGCTGCGCTTTTTGGATAATGCGACGTCCATACTGTTGCCATTTTTCAAACCATCGCGCGCATGTACGCACGGCTTGCTTTGCGCGCTCTCCGCCGATGCGCTCCACACGTCTCGCAAACAGCGCGTGTTTTTTTGTCCGACGGCGGCGTTCCGGATCTGAATGAGGATCCGTGACGAGTAACTCCGACCAATGTCGTGCAACAAGCACGCCCATCGTCACGATCGAGAGTCCAGCCACAACAAGAGGGATAATCCACCACAACATACTATGCGACGAATTCGGATGCCGTGTGAATAATCTCGAGAAGCGACTGCATGCGTGTGCTGGCGCCCCCAACGAGCACCCCATCGACTTCCACGTTTTGTAAAAACGCGTAGACGTTGTCTGGGGACACACTGCCGCCGTACAACACGCGCACACGCTCGAAGCCGTACTCCTTCATCTGCGCGCGAATCAATCCATGCATCTGCGCGACCTCACTCACAGACGCGCTCACCTCTGTCCCAATCGCCCAAATCGGCTCATAGGCAATCATAATGTGCGTGTGGCGCGGAAGTGTCGATTTTTCAAAGACAGACCGAATTTGTTCGTGAATGAATCCCTGCGTTTCGCCGGCGTCCTTGATACCCACCGGTTCTCCCACGCACATAATGGGTTCGAGTCCATGCTCCACCGCACGCAATACTTTTGCTTTGACTTGATCGTCCGTTTCATGCGCAAACTGGCGACGCTCCGAATGGCCAAGGATAACGGCGTACACGCCCAACTCTTTAAGTTGCCGCACGGACACACTCCCCGTGTATGCGCCCGTTTCCGACTCGTGAACATCTTGCGCCGCCATATGCACGCGCGATTTTCCTAAAACCTTCCCCACGTCTGCCAACGCCGAAAATGACGGGGCAAGCACAACATGCGGGACGGTTTTCATGCCGCGCATCCCGCGCAAAAC
>CAZDJC010000115.1:0-1767 GCA_964505655.1 uncultured Gammaproteobacteria bacterium | reverse complement strand
AAGGCGGATGCCGAAGCGCGTTTAGGTGAAGAAATCACCGAGGCCGTTATCACCGTTCCGGCCTACTTTGATGATTCACAACGTCAAGCGACAAAAGATGCGGGCGAAATCGCGGGGCTCAAAGTCAAACGTATCATTAACGAACCAACGGCCGCCGCGCTTGCGTACGGATTCGACAAGAAGAAAGGCCAACAAATTGCTGTGTATGACTTGGGAGGGGGAACGTTCGACGTGTCGATTCTTGATGTTTCCGAAGACACCGTCGAAGTCAAATCAACAAATGGGGACACGCATTTGGGCGGTGATGATTTCGACCAGGTTGTCATCCAGTGGATTATTGATGAGTTCAAAAAGGCGGAGGGCGTTGACTTGAGCAAGGATCCATTGGCGCTTCAACGGATCAAAGAAGCGGCGGAAAAAGCCAAGATCGAACTTTCGACCGCGCAAGACACGGAGATCAACCAACCATTTATTACGCAAGGTACGGATGGACCGAAGCATTTGGTCATGCGTCTAACGCGCGCAAAGTTGGAGGAACTTGTGCACGATTTGGCGGTCAAGACGCTCGGGCCCTGCAAACAAGCGCTTTCGGACGCGGGGCTCACCGTTCAAGATATCGATGAAGTAGTGTTGGTTGGTGGGATGACGCGCATGCCGCTCGTCCTCAAACTCGTAGAGGATTTCTTTGGAAAAAAGCCCAATATTTCGGTGAATCCAGACGAAGTTGTGGCGTTGGGCGCGGCCGTTCAAGCGGGCGTCTTGCAGGGCGATGTGAAAGACGTGTTGCTTTTGGACGTGACGCCATTGTCCCTCGGTATTGAAACACTGGGCGGTGTGATGACAAAACTCATCGAGCGCAACACGACAATCCCAACGTCCAAGTCACAGATTTTCTCGACGGCGGCAGACAGCCAAAACACCGTAGAAATTCATGTGCTTCAAGGCGAGCGCGAAATGGCGTCCGACAGCAAATCGCTTGGACGGTTTATTTTGTCGGGGATTCCTCCGGCGCCACGCGGCGTGCCGCAAGTCGAAGTAACGTTCGACATTGATGCAAACGGCATTCTGAACGTCAAAGCAAAAGATAAGGGCACAGGAAAAGAGCAGATGATTACGATTACGGCGTCGAGTGGTTTGAATAAGGACGAGGTTGAGCGCATGAAAAAGGATGCGGAAGCGCACGCCGACGAGGACAAAAAGAAGCGCGAGTCAATCGAAACACGCAACATGGCTGACACGATGGTGTACACGACGGAGAAAATGCTCAAGGAAGCGGGTGACAAAGTTTCTGCCGACGACAAGAAGCTTGTTGAGGAAAAGCTCGAGGCGCTCAAAAAAGTAAAGGACGCTGAAGATCTTGATGCGATCAAGAAAGCGTCAGAGGAACTTGCAGACGCGGCGCAAAAAGTTGGTGCGGCGATGTATGAAAAATCGAAAACGGACGGTGAAAATCAGAAGTCGGACGTGAACGACGAGCCAAAAGTCAAAGATGCCGAGTTCAAGGATAAAGATGTCGACGGAGATAAAAGCGCATGACGATTTTTGAACGCATTCAGGCGTGTCTTGATGAGGCGGGCGTCACCTATCACGTTTCGCACCACGCGCCAACGCGCACGAGCGCGGATGCATCACGCATTCGCAATGTGCCACTGCATGAAGGAGCAAAGGCTCTGGTGTTGCGTCTGTCGAAATCAGACACATACATTTTATGCGTTATTCCTGCGCATTTGCGTTTGGACGGAAAGAAAGTTCAGGCACTTGTTGGGC
>CAZDJC010000114.1:0-1771 GCA_964505655.1 uncultured Gammaproteobacteria bacterium | reverse complement strand
CGACAAATGCTTTTGTTGCCGCAAACAATCGATGCGTGTCGAGGCGGAGATACTCCTGAAGCGCCTGTCGATAACTCGCATCTTCCTCGTGGAATTTTTCGATTTGTCGAGCAACGGTCTCCCACACGGCCTCGCTATGTTCGTTTGACAGTTGGGGAACAAAATCCTGAGGCACACGCACGCGATAAAAGATGCCCACACATGGCCGCCCTTCTGCGTTACGCCAGAACTGTGTTGAGAAGCATGCGGGCGTCATGTTTTCATTAAGCTCTAAGCCCGCTTCCTCAAACAACTCGCGTTTGAGCGCCACGGTGCGATCGAGGTCGTCCACGTTGAGTCTTCCGCCCGGCAAGTCCCACCAGCCCTTCGTATGTGTGTGCCCGGGTTCTCTGCCTGTATCAAGGAGAAAAAGGCACGTGCCGTCGGGGCGTTCCAAAAGCGCTTTTTGCGTCACCCAAGCAACTAACGGCTCCGACATACTAACTGCACCCAGACGTTGAGCCACAGTTCAAACACTTGTAGCACGCGGCATTGTGCACCATGGTCGAACCGCATGTATCGCACGCGGGCGCGTCGGATTGGTTATCGAACGTCATTGTGTGCGCAGCGCTCGGAGCGGACTTTGTAAAGATCGTGGCCTGCGCGGCAGGCGCTGATTCCTCGGTTTCCGCAACCGCATCCTTGCTCGCTTCATTCACATCATCAAGCGTGACGAGCTTTTCAATGTGAATTCCCAGTTGATGCTGTGCGTCGGTGTCAAGAAACTTCATTCCCATCCAGCGGAACACGTAATCCACGATGGACTTGGCGATTTTGATGTGAGGGTTATTGGTGAATCCCGATGGCTCAAATCGCATGTGCGCAAATTTATTTACGAGCGCCTTTAAGGGCACGCCGTACTGCAATGCAATTGATGTCGTAGCCGCCAAAGCGCTCATGAGTCCCGAGATGACCGAGCCCTCTTTGTTCATCGTGATGAAAATTTCCCCGGGCGCGCCGTCGTCATAGAGTCCCACCGTAATGTAGCCCTTGTGGCCGCCAATCGAGAATTTGTGTGTCAGAGACTGGCGTTCGTCGGGCAATCGGCGTCGCCGCGGCGCGGGGGACGCTGTTGACACAACTGGAACGGTTTTTTCTATTGACGATATCGCTGGCGTAGATTGCTTTGTCGCCTCGCTCTTCACAACGACACCGACGTGCTCTTGTCCCACGCGCGCCTTTTGATCTTTTTGCTTTTGTTCAATAGACGTTGTGAGTGGCTGTTGGCGTTTCGATCCGTCGCGATAAATCGCGATCGCCTTAAGCCCCAGGCGCCATCCTTCAAAGTACACGCGTTCAATGTCTTCAATCGTCGCATGCTCGGGCATATTGACCGTCTTGGAGATCGCACCCGAGATAAACGGCTGCACCGCGGCCATCATATGCACATGACCCATGTAGTGAATCGTGCGCGTCCCGTTTTTTGCCTTGAACGCACAGTCAAACACGGACAGATGCTCGGGTTTGAGGTACGGTGCACCTTCGATTGTGTCTGTCTTGATGATGTAGTCGAGAATCGCTTGTGACTCGCTCTGCGTGTATCCGAGGAATCGCAGCGCATCCGGGACGGTGCTGTTGACGAGTTTTTCCATGCCGCCGTCTACCATCCATTTATATTTCACAAGCGCAATGTCTGGCTCCACACCCGTTGTCGAGCAGTCCATGAGAAACGAAATCGTGCCCGTGGGCGCCAAGACGCTGATTTGCGCGTTACGCAGTCCAGTGCGTGACG
>CAZDJC010000113.1:0-1772 GCA_964505655.1 uncultured Gammaproteobacteria bacterium | reverse complement strand
TGCAAGCGAGGTTGTATGCAATGACGTTTCGTGTCCTGATGCAGATGCCCTGCATAACGCGAGCAACTCGCGGCGCGCAACCATTTCACACACACTCACACGTTCGCCAAGCAGACGACGCGTCTTCACATGATCCACTTCGTATGCGGGTATCATATCATGAACGGCCAAAATACGTTCGGCAACGCGCGACTGCAACACGCGATTTGCCAACGCGTAGTCTGCCTCTCGTTCCAGGAGTGCATTTTCGTTCTCCAAGCATGTGATGGCGCGCCCGGGACAACCGTCTGCAAGCGCCACGATACGTTCTGTTTTATCAGCGGAGATGTTTCGTTCACGAAGCCATAAACGCAAGTTATCATCCGACACCCTTGTAAACGCCACGTGATGCACCCGTGAGTGAATCGTGGGCAACAGTTTGTGCGGCTGTGAGGATGTAAGAATGATGCACGCTCTGCCGCGCGGTTCCTCCAGTGTTTTTAGGAGCGCGTTTTGTGCGGCATGGCTCATCAAATCCGCATCTTCAATAAGGAGTAGTTTTGTTCAGCAAAACGCCTGCTGACTCAATCGGCGGCATATTTCTTGTATTTGCACGATGGCCATGCGCTCGCGCGACGCGCCCGACTTTGGTTGTTTTTCCCACATGTGAGGGCCCCGAGAAAACGTACGCGTGAGCAAGCGTGGCATGCTCAACCGCGTCTTGAAGGCGTTCGAGAACTGGAACGTTTCCAATAAAAGTATCTGATTTCATGTTTTGCAGTATATCAAGTTGCTCGAAAACGGCCATTTTTATGGAGAAACGCACCATTTCCTCTTGACAAAGTCGCAAAAATGTGATATAAAAATTCGTTCGAAAAAGAAAACAAACCTCAATCCCCACGGAGGAGACGACGACATGAGCGACGAAATCCAGGTCTGGACCCGCACCCCGGGCTACCGCCCCTCCCCGCCGCGTCGCATCCGCGACGGGAACCGCAACGCGGAGCTCATCCGCGCGAACGCCTCGGAGCCCCTCTGCGACACGCGCAGCACCCGGCAGGGAAGCTGCGGCGTGATCGGCTTCGGCCACTCGCTCCAGAAGCGGTAGCCGAACACGTCACGAAAACCTGCCACATCTCCTGGCACCTCGCACAACATCTGTTCGTGCGGGGCCCAGCCATGCGCACAATACATTATGCGTATAGCTGGGCACACATTTTGACGCGACGCCGACTTTCGGGAAACCGAAAGGCCAATCGTGCGCATACCGAAAGGTTGCACCATTCACCGTGCGCCGCGCGCAAAGTGCACACGCCCGCCTGGAGGAATCCCCAAAGGAGGAATCCAGCGGAGTGTTTGATGAGGATTGCCACGGGCGATTCTCATCCCTCCTCACAGAGAGCAAACCCGCCATATATCGGACCATCGTTGTCCATTTCGTGCGGACCATTGCTCTCGGTGAGGAGGTATTTGTTTCCTTGAGCCCATCTCAAAATTATTTTCGAGATTGGCTCTTGACAAAACCACTTTTTCAAACTACCTTCACATCATGCATCGCATGGACGGTCTTCAAGACGTCGAACACATCGAGCGGGTACTCTTTTCCGCACGTGATACAATCAAATCTATTGGAGCGTCAGATACGCTTTTCGACCTGCAGGTGATCGATTCGAGTCTTCTAGAGGGTGATTTGCCGCGCGCGTTGGAAATCGCAATGGCCGCCAAGGAACAAGCAGAAGAAATGCACGTGTACGACAGAGAGCAGTCCGCGTACCTCATGTTCAGCTACCGAT
>CAZDJC010000112.1:0-1775 GCA_964505655.1 uncultured Gammaproteobacteria bacterium | reverse complement strand
GGGAGACGCCAAGAGATTTAGAATTGAGAGTCTTGAGTCTCATCAAGGTCAAGCTCCCCCACCAAGAGCCCCTCAACGGTAAGTCGAAGCTGTAAGTCTGATTCGTCGGCGGACAATGTTCCCGTCGCCTCGATTCGACGTTCCTCTGCCGTAAACGACGCGCGCAAGGACGTGGCATCCCCCGCGTTCGATGATTCACTCACAGGAATTTCTGTCTCATCGATGTCACGAATCGATTGTGTGAGAATATCGACGCGCCCGACAAACCGGACGTCGGCCATGAGCGATGTGTTATCACCGTCCACTCGATCGTAGAGATGCACTTCAAGGTACGAGGCATCATCTTCGATCTCGATGGCTTCAACGAGCGACTGCTCCTCGTCCGTCAGATAGGCGCCGTAATGCGCATTGCGACTCTCCCCCGCTCCATCAACACACGCCACCATAGCAAACGCGATCGTACTCATGAGTGTATGCCGTGTTTTCATGAACGCATGCACCTTATCTACTATAACACAATTTGATAGAATGCCATTTTATGGGACGCGTGACCGGAGCCCTCATTTTTGCGCTAAGTCTCTTGTGTTATCCACAGGTGAGTTTGGCGTTTAATCCAAACTTTCTTTTGTCGGATGCCGATATGACGAACGCGCGCGGCCTCTCACAAGACGCCATCCAGCGTTTTTTGGAATCCAAATCGGGAACACTTGGCGCGTACATGACGGCAGATTTGGACGGCGTCGTAAAGCGCGCATCGGAAATCATCGCGCGCGTGTCTGACCAATTTATTGTGAACCCCAAGTTTGTTCTCGTCCTCTTGCAAAAGGAGCAGTCCCTCGTGACGGATGCGAGTCCGCTTCCAACACAATATGACTGGGCGGTGGGCTATGGCGTGTGTGACGGATGTTCGGTGGCGGAGAGTGGTGTGGCGCGATTTCGCGGATTTGCCAAACAGCTTGATTCCATGGCGCAACAATTTCGTTTTGGTTATCTTGCCGACTTAGAGGCCAAAGGCGTCACACAATCAAACATCGGGCCCGGAAGAACAGTTGTGATTGACGGTATAGCGGTCACGCCGGAAAACCATGCAACGTCGGCGCTCTACACCTACACGCCGCACATGGAAGGCAATCGGAATTTTTGGAATATTTGGCAAGAGTGGTTTGAGAGCGCCAAGCATCCCTCGGGGACGGTGTTACAGGATATGCAGGATAAGTCGCTGTGGCTTATTCAAGGTGGCGCGCGCCGATTCATTCCCTCTGTTGCGGTGTTATCCTCGTACGCAAGCCCCGATCGCGTGATTCCCGTGGACACGGCGCAGATTCTGTCATACACGGAAGGAGCGCCGCTTTCGTTTCCAAATTACGCGCTCGTGCGCATAGAGAATGGCGACGTCTACTTGCTCGTAAACGGCGACAAGCGACGGTTTCAGTCCTTGGATGACCTTCCGCGTTTTGGGTATGTGCCGGACGAAATTCTCAACGGAACATCGGCGGAACTTGCGCCATACAAAGATGGAAGCACCATCACATATCAGACCGAAAACCCGCAAGGGGCGGTTGTGAAAGATACAACAACGGGAGGGCTTTATTATGTGGATCAAGGCGTAAGGCGCGCGATCGTGCACACGGATATTTTGCGTGATCGATACAGCGCCTGGCGTGTGCGTCCCGCAAGCCACGAGGACCTTACGCTCATGCGTGAGGTAGATGCCGTGCGCTTTTCCGAAGGGACGCTTGTGAAAGTTGCAAACGACCCCACGGTGTACGTGATCT
>CAZDJC010000111.1:0-1886 GCA_964505655.1 uncultured Gammaproteobacteria bacterium | reverse complement strand
GACTTCATACGATACGCCCACGCTCTCGGGCAACGCAGAAAACCCGGCAAGACCTTCACCACAATCGCTTGCGACAGGGCCCACGTCAAGCGACCATGTCCCCTCTCCAAGCACATAATTGGTAATCGATCCCACGCTTGGCGAGATGAGCTCCATCTCAAACGGATACTGCCCGGAACAACCAAACATGTTGTCCCACGTCGTTGTTCCGACAATCGTATCCACCGTGTTTGCGGTAAAATCAAACCATACCGCTCCTGTTGTGGGGTTCCCCTCCGGCGTAAACACGGGGAATGAGCGTGTATTTGTGAGATATTGGCCAGACCCTTGTCGATGAAATACAAGTGTTTGCCCATCCAGATGTATGGTCACAATCGATCCGTCGTTGGAACGATAGAGCGTTGCCTCGCCACTCCCCGCCGCTAATCCCCCAGGGCCGCCGCCCGGACATTTTGGTCCCGTAAGTTGCTCTGCGCCTGCAGCCATCTGGAAGCTCCACGTGCCGGGCGTTGGAAACGTGCCAACGCTTGCACTCCACGGCGGCGTGCATGCAGCCCCAAAAAAGACGATCGAGATCAAAACTGCACCAATTTTTGTCATCATAAAAGCTAGAATTGAATGGGAATTTCGACAGCCGCGTCATTTTCGGGTAACGCAGACGCATTGCTTCTTTGGAGAACCAGCGTTCCACGACCACTAGCGAACGGCTTCTCAAATGTCATCTCGCCGGCAAACGGAACAAAATCCTCTGTCATCCATGGCCCCAGTGCCGTCACATAACCTTGCCCAATAATTTTTCCATCCCAATCCACCACAACCATCGGCGCCGTCCCTTCAAAAAACCACGTGCCGCGCGCTTCCCCATCCACGGATAGCGGGCTTGTGATGCGCGTGCCCACAACCGGACTCACCACCTTGATTTGGTTGGTTGACGTGTTTGTGTAGCTCACCGAACCCGGCCATTCTTCCGCCGGCGCGTTATCCGACAAAACCTCTCTCGGCTCATCAGTAGGAAGCGCCACAACTCCAATAAAAAACGCCGCTAAAATTCCAAGCACAAACCCCCCAAGCACGCCGAGCAAAATACGGATCGTGACACTCATAGAAAAAGTGTAACAAACATTTCTCTAAAATCATATCCTCCGGAGCTTCCGGAGGATTAGTCGGTGTCGATACCGATGTAAAAGATTTTTGCATCAACCTCTACCGTTCCCAAAATCGTGCGCTCACCTTTTTGTGCAGATACGTAGAACATTGCGGGCGCTCCATCGTGCGACTGCCCTCCAAACATGCCGCTCTCTTCTTGCGACTCGATCAATTGCCGCGCCAACGTACGCGCGCTTTCTGTCACGTCTTTCGAAAGAGTGATCATGTGTCTGTCTCGTCCTTCAGGGGAAACTACCATAGTCGAATCATCATTATGTGTCAAGTCTTGTGGGGTTAAATGCGAGTAGTTTGATTTCAAGGTCGTCAAACTGCTTGATATCACGCCCTACGGCATGCCGTACATCATCGCGCTCAAGGTGATGCAAATCTTTCGACCGTCCAAAATCAATGAGGCGCGGAAGCCCAGTTTTGCGGTCGATCATCACGTTGCGCGCTTCAAGGTCCCCGTGCACAATTCCTCTTGCGTGCATCGTATCCAAAAACGCAGATAGCGGGTCGGAAAACGCTTGCGCATCAAATGTTAACGGCGCTGCAACGGTGCCATTTAGCACATGCTGTAAGTTCACGGCGTCCAACTCCTCCATGATGATTGCCGAGGCCAAACCCCCCGACTGCCGCTCCCAAAATCCGTAGAGTCGCGGCACACGCACACCGTCAATTGTCACCCCATCCAACGACCGCTGAATCTGGGCTTCTTGTTCCACCGATGCCCCTAGTTT
>CAZDJC010000110.1:0-1927 GCA_964505655.1 uncultured Gammaproteobacteria bacterium | reverse complement strand
CAACCATATTCACCATCATGCGAGCCAACTTTGGCGGAAGCATGCCGCGCACGGCGTCGCGCGAAGGCCGCCCATAGTCCCGCTCCCCCCATTCCTCAAAATCTTGCACGGTTTCTGTGATACCAATCAAAATCTCGCCGGCCATCGGGAAGAAACAAAATTCCATTCCGTCGCCGATCAAATGCTGCTTGCAGACGACAACACTCGAAAGCACCGGCGTTTTAAGCGCGGTCACAAGACGTGCCGAAAATCCGGCGTGCTTGAGACGATCCTTCACCGTGAGACCAATCTTGTCTGACTGCTTTCTCAAGGTATTCAGCAAACTCGGATTCCCCGCCGGATAGACACTAATCCCAAACTCAAAGCGTTTCCGCGCGCCGTTCTCAAACGGCAACAACGCATAGAGCGCATCTGCAAGTTCGTCTGTTTTTGTAACAGATGCGGCAATATGGCCAATTTTAATGGCGCCGCCTAACCGTTTTTGCAACGCGTTAAGCGTCCACGCGTTTGTGTCGAGACCCTCAATCAAGGCAACGTCCTGTGAAAGCCGCGTCGCCCGTACTCCCGCTACCGCCTTCAACTCCTCAAAGGCAATGTCCCCATGCGCCCCTAAAATGACAAAAATCGTCATGTGCTTACACGAAAGTGCACAATGTCTCCGTCCTTCATCACATAATCCTTTCCTTCCACGCGCTGTTCGCCATGCTCGCGCGCACCAACTTCGCCAAACTTCACAAACGCGTTATAGGAAATGACCTCTGCGCGAATGAATCCTTTTTCAAAATCGGTGTGGATTTTCCCCGCAGCTTGCGGAGCTTTCATTCCACCCTCAATCGGCCACGCACGCGTCTCCTTTGGACCTGTTGTAAAAAACGTGATGAGGTTAAGCGTTTCAAAACAGGCGCGGATGAGGCGATCCAGCCCCGATTCCTTCATCTCAAGCGCCGCCATAAACTCCGCACGATCACACTCTGGAAGGTCCATGATCTCTTTTTCAATCCGCACAGAAAGTGGCAGTGCCTTGAGATGAGAAGGCAATGGAGATTGCCACGCGGCGTTTTTGAGATCGGCTTCGCTCACGTTCACGATGTAAATCACTGGCTTCATCGTGAGTAAGTTCAGCTCGGCAAGAATGGGCTTCTCGTCATCGGAGAACAAAAGCGTAGAAGCACGTTCGCCGCGACCCAATGCTTCAAACAGACGCGCAAGCATCCCCTCCTCAATTTCAAGCGCCTTTGTTTTTCCCGCTTTCAATTTTCCGCCCAAGCGCTCTTGACGACGCTCAACCGACGTGAGATCTGCCATCGCAAGCTCGACATCAATTGTTTCCGTGTCGCGCACGGGATCGACAGTGCCATCAACATGCACGACGCCCATGTCCTCAAACGACCGAATCACGTGGCAAATCGCGTCCACCTCACGAATGCTTGCAAGAAACTGATTGCCAAGCCCCTCCCCTTTGTGCGCACCCTTCACCAATCCGGCAATGTCCACAAACTCAGTCGTTGCCGGAATCGTCTTTGCCGACGCGGACATCTTCGTCAAAACAGACAGCCGCACATCCGGGACCTCTACGACACCAATGTTTGGCTCAATGGTGCAAAACGGAAAATTCGCGCAGTCGACTTGTTTGCGCGTGAGTGTTGAAAAAAGGGTGGATTTCCCGACGTTCGGGAGACCAACGATGCCCACAGATAACATAAGACCTTTGCAAAATAAACTTACAAACGCGATCCTACCGCGTTTTGCCCAATAAAACAAGGCGCGAACCAAGAGGTCTCGCACTACAAATCCGCTTCAAGCGGTTCCTCATCCTCCGGTTTTGGCGTGTTTTTGCCCTCTTGAATGACGCGGATGCGATCAGACACGCGCGTATTTTTTGGATCAAGAACAAGAATGTCCTCAAGTTGCTGGATCGCTTCATCGA
>CAZDJC010000109.1:0-2012 GCA_964505655.1 uncultured Gammaproteobacteria bacterium | reverse complement strand
CTCCTTCGTTGTAACCAAAGGCGTCAGGCGTACGTCGTAACACAGCTGTGTTGGCGATCATAGCTCGCACACCCGAAGGAGGATTTCCGGCTGCGATATTTTGCATATTGGCTTCCACCATGGCGTCCGTATGCAAAAAGTTTTTCATTGCGTCGGCGCGCGCTGACTGCATTGGATCACCGCCCTCATCCACAGCTGTACGTGACAATGATTCAAGTGCGCCTACTGTGGACGTATCGCGAAGCGCGCTTGCCATTTCTTTTGCAAACGTGTCGTCGAGCGCGACACGCACGTCCTCCAGCTTCAATCCCTTCCCTAACGCATCCGAGACTTTGCCTGTCGCGGCAGCGGCATGGTAGGTGCGTGTCGCCTCAAGCTCACGGTTTTCCCGCTCACGCTCCTTATCCGTGAGCGTCGTCATTCTGCTGATGCGTTCTTTCTCCGCATCGTAATTCTGCATAGCGCCCATGAATCGGTTGCGCCGTGTCGTACCATCGGTCCCATCAAATCGATCCGCCACATTTTGAATTGACTTGGAGTACCCTTTGCGATCCGACCGAATTTCTTCAAACAACCCCGAATCCATGGCGGCTGCCAACACATCCGGATTTTGAAATTCGTCCGCGGAGACCTTTTGAATTTGGTTTTTGTTCATGGCCGAGAAAGCAGCGGCCAACTCACCGCGCGTTGGAGCGGTAAGCGATGGGCGCGATTCGGCCATGGAGTCGAGCTTCTTGAGCGTTGCTTCATCGCCCGAGTCTTTGGCGCGATCACGAACGCTCTTGTACCACGAGCGCGCCGTCTTAGAATCATCCTTAAGCGCGGCGTCAAACTTCTTGCTGTCCAAAACCGTCTCGTTTTCAAGCGCTGCCACGCGCGCCTTGTCGGATTCGGAAACAACTTTTTTGCCCTTAATGCGATCAACAAACGCCTTCTTTTCATCCATTGAAAATGAAGAAAACTGTCCTTGAAACTGCTTGGCCATTTCTTGCTGACGCTTGGTGTCGCCTCCCTCCCGTTTTTCGAGATTTTTTAGACTCGCACGGCCGATAGCGCGACGCATGCCGGCAAGAGGTCCCGTGCTCGCGGCCATACGCTCTGCGCGCCGCCGTTCTTCTTCACGAAAACGCGCCCGCGTATCTGCCGTGGTGCCGCGATACATGTCCGCAACCTTCCCGGCACCCGCCTTGACGCCCGCCTTTGCAAACGAAACACCTTTGCGCGCCGCATAGCCACCAACAAGTGCCGCCGCTTGCGCCGGCGCAGCTGCCGCCGCTTTTGCGTACGATTTTCCCATTGAGACGGCTTGTCCGGCCATGCCGCCTAATTGATTCGCTGAGCGCGATGCCGTTTCAAGCCCCGCCAAAAGCAATGCAATCGCGATGATGAAACTCGTGATTTCCCTGACACCGATACCTGAAGCCGCAACAGGTGAAGACGACGACGCGGCATCTTCTTCGCCAAAATCAAAATACGTATCGCTTGCAATCGAATTGTTTCCTGCAACGGACGCTAGCGCAAGCCACAGGAAGAACAGAAGCACCGGCCCCACCGTCACAGCCGCCACGAGTTTGTTCCACCACTCGCCATACTCCCCGCCGACACTTTTGAAGACGCTCCCCGCAGAACCAATCAAAAACGCGATCGGCGCCATGATAATTAACACCCAAAGAATCACGATGCGGTAAGCAAGCACAGCCACAATCACAAGAAGCACGATGAGCACGATGACGGACATGGAGAGCGCCAACACAGAAGCGCCGAGAAGATTGATGGCACTAATCTGCTGTGTTGCGGAAAGTTGCTGAATTTTGTCGAACTCGAGGAGACGGATAAAGTTGCCAGCGCCAACGCTTTGGATGGCATTAACGAAGGCAAACATGACGACCTGTCCAACATCGATCACGAGACCGACGATGAGTTTGGAGAAGTTAACGGCAATCGCGCCTATAAGAAGGGTTGGAATTTGCTGGCGCCAGTGGATGCGCGCGATGCCAAACATCGTGCCAAAC
>CAZDJC010000108.1:0-2035 GCA_964505655.1 uncultured Gammaproteobacteria bacterium | reverse complement strand
CAAAATCCGCGCGCATTTCGTATTCTCTTGACCGAAGGGAAAAACAGACAGATCCGCCGTATGGTTGAAAAAATCGACGCGCACGTCATTGCGTTGAAGCGCGTGCGCATCATGAACATCAAACTCGGCCATTTGAAACCCGGGCAGTGGCGTCCGCTCACAAACCAAGAACGCAAAACATTTTTGTCAGCACTTAAATGATCATATGGCAACACGTGAACAAGTGCAGGTACGTACGCGTATCTCATCGAAGAAGCAGGCAGAGCAGTATCTCCTGATCGTGCGCATTTCGTATTCAATTTGTGCCCTTCTTTTGCTCGCCACGAACCTCGCAACAGAGCGTACAGTTCTTGCGATTGGATTTCTTGCGTTCCTTTCGATTCTTTGGTTGACAATCCTGAACGCATTTCTCCTTGGACGATTAAAGCAGAATCAGTGGCACGCGGCGTGGACATTCTTTTTTGCACCATGGACATGGTTTTGGCTGTACCCAAAAGTGACGAGACCACTGCGCATCATTTTGGGAAAACTTGAGCCACCAGAACATCTCACAACAGATGATGAGTACAAAGAGCTCGAAGGGTATCGCAAGCAAGGGAAACAACGATTCTGGAAAACGCTATCTTACATCTACGGAATCCCGCTGGCACTGCTCGTGCTCATGATCGGTGCACTTCTTGTCGTGGCTCTCGTGCGACAACCGTGATTTAGACACAAAACAGGCCGCAGCCTGTTTTGTTTTGTGCTATGTGAGCGTCCGCTTCACAGCATCTACGCCTTGCGAGACTGCGCCTGCCAATTTTTTCCTGTTGCGAATAGTTTGCACGATACCAAAGACCAGTAACACAAGATACGCAAGCGTCGTCACCCACCAAATCTTGAGTAAAAACGCGAGTCCCAACAGCACAATCCAAAAGGCGGCGCCAAACACAATGGCAATGAGAAGCACGGCAAATCCACTCGCGTCGCGCAGGAATCTTCCGAAAAACGGAATATAGCGCAGTTGTCGTCCAAACCAATGCAGTGGGCCCAAAATCAGCATGAATCCGAATACGAGCATCGCAAACGTGATAATCATGAGTGTCACGCGCGATGCGGCATCACGGCTTTTGAGAATTAGTGCTGTCTCGTCCATACCAACAGACGAGAGTACCATTGTGCGTTTGTCGGGCTGCGTGACCTCGCCAGACGACGCATCTCCTGCAACAACCAATTGATCGGGAATCAAGAAATACGAGTAGACACTGCGCTTTGCGCCCTCTTGGATGTCGTTCTTCGCATCCGGAGGAACAATCGTTTCGTCTTCCTCAATGTACTCCGCCTCTCCCGACGGATTCACTGTGTATGCGCCAACCACAAGCGGATAGTGTGTCTCAACAGTATTTTGCGTCAACCACTCGAGCTTACGCACATCCCAACATGTTTCACAGTTTCCATCATCATCACACTCATAACCATTTTGACGCACAATCGTTGTGTATGCGTCCTCACGCACTGACCCGCACACCACGTCTTCATTTGCCTTCAGCTCCTGTTCTTCCTGCTTTTGATAGGCGCACGCGCCAACAAGACACGCGCTGCCATCCTTCGGGTTTTTATACGAAGGCGCTCCCTCGAATTTTATATAGCCGTCCGTGACACTCGACGCGCTCACGAGTTCCGCGTTCCCAAAATCCTTTGCACGATGTTGATTTGCCGCCTGTGACATGACAAGCGGCGATAACAGAATGAGTGCGATACCGCCAAAGACGCCGATGATGCTCTGAATAAGATTGGGCTGTTTCTGTCGCACCGGTCCTGAACCGCTCGTTCTTATCGTAGGAACATTAAAATTCGCCATAGTTAGTTGCGAATGAATGCGTAAATCGTCAGATAAAATGCGACGAGGATTGCCAAGAGAAGGAAGCCGTACACTTTTCCGACGCCGACACTTCCTTTGCGTTTTGCCATGAACGCGCCAAACACGGTGGCCACGACAAACATGAGCGGAATTCCAATCCAGAAGTACATACTACGCGGCGTTGCCTAACTGCTG
>CAZDJC010000107.1:0-2091 GCA_964505655.1 uncultured Gammaproteobacteria bacterium | reverse complement strand
TCGAGTCTATGGCAGAGTTGGAAGCGTTGCGATCACGCGATCGAGACCGTGATGAACTCGTGCGCGAGCCAAAAGACGTCCGCGATGAAGAAGAGAGCTCCGAAGAAGATTCAGAGGTTTTGGAAGACGAGGAAGAAGTAGAGGGAGACGATGCAGAAGAAGCGGATGAGGAAGATGGCGCGAGGGAGGGTCAAGACGAAGTGCCATGGGAGGAGGACGAAGAGGAAAACAGCCACAACAGACAGTAACTATGGCGTTTTTCATGCGACAGTTGAGTTCAAGTACGATCGGTGGTGCGCTGAAGTCCCTGCGAAAACGGCAAGGGATTTCCCTCGACACAATCGCAAAAACAACGCACGTTCAGCGAAAATACGTCGAGGCATTCGAGCGAGATGAGTACACCGCTCTCCCCGACCCACTCTATGCGCGCCACTTTTTGCGCGTGATCGTAGAGTGTCTGCACGGGGACGCAGAGTATTTTCTTGCGCGGTTTGATGAGGAGTGCGGGACGTGCCCCGCGATCGTTGATGAGTTACGCACACCGCGCCAGCGCATTTCAAAACAGCTCCTTTCACACTGGCGCAGTATTGCAGGACGTGTCCTTATCGGCGTCCTTGCGCTCCTGCTCATCACATACATTGGGCGCCAAATCCATACGCTCCTGTCCCCGCCCCCACTTCTCGTTGACGCACCAAATACCGACATACAAACGGCCACCGCCTCACTCCTCGTCTCCGGCCAAACGAATCCCGGCATCCAAATCACCATCAATGACGCGCCAGTCCTTTCGGACCCGACGGGTCGGTTCACTACGCAACTCACACTCATCCGCGGTATGAACATCATTACGGTCGAGGCGCGCAAAAAATATGGCCGCGCACACGTCATCCAGCGGACGGTGATCCTCGAGGCCCTTGACAAGAATTCTGAACTAGGTTCCGCATCGGCTCGCGAGCCCAACACGAGCTCGTGATACACTGTAAGCATAACTATTGAGTTGTCTCTTACTTCCCAGACCCCGCGGAACGAGGACATTTTATTTATGGCATCTGTTGCAACACGGGAGGAACAAAAGGAGAAGTTTCATGCGGCCGATCAGGCGATCCAGCAAATAAAGGAGCGGTTTGGTGATGGGTCCATTATGCGTCTTGGGGACGCAAAAGCGACCAAGGTGGAGGCTATTTCGACTGGGTGTTTGAGCGTGGACGTGGCGCTTGGGATTGGCGGCGTCCCCCGCGGGCGCGTTGTGGAAATCTTTGGGCCTGAATCGTCGGGGAAAACAACGCTTGCACAACATATCGTTGCGGAAGTTCAACGCAATGAAGGCATTGCCGCATTCGTGGACGCCGAGCATGCGCTCGATCCGGACTACGCGGCGAAAATTGGCGTCAATGTTGAAGAGCTGTTTATCTCCCAACCAGACACAGGAGAGCAGGCGCTTGAAATTGTGGAAACGCTTGTGCGATCGAATGCAGTGGACGTGATCGTTGTAGATTCGGTCGCCGCCTTGACACCAAAAGCAGAAATCGAAGGTGAGATGGGTGATAGTCACATGGGGCTTCAGGCGCGTCTCATGAGCCAAGCGCTTCGCAAACTCACAGCTATCGTCTCCAAAAGCAAGTGCACGGTCATTTTTATCAACCAAATCCGGATGAAAATCGGCGTCATGTTTGGCAATCCGGAAACGACTCCGGGTGGTACGGCGCTGAAATTCTACTCATCCGTGCGTATTGAGGTGCGGCGCTCTGCACAAATCAAGCAAGGGGACCAAATTATCGGCAACCGCGTACGCTGTAAAATCGTCAAAAACAAAGTTGCGGCGCCGTTCCGCACGTGCGAATTCGATATCATGTACAACGAAGGTATTTCGCTCTCAGGCGACCTACTCGACATTGGATCGGAAGTCGGATCCGTCGAGAAAAAGGGGAACACCTACCGGTTCGGCGAGACAAAACTTGGTATAGGACGTGAAAATGCGCGCCTCTTTTTGCGTGAAAACAAGGAGATCATGAAAGAAGTTCGCCGCGCCACGGAAGAAGCGCTCAAAAACCGAGTTCCAGTGTAGGTGGCATATCCGCGGAAAACTATCCG
>CAZDJC010000106.1:0-2111 GCA_964505655.1 uncultured Gammaproteobacteria bacterium | reverse complement strand
ACGCGTTCGCGAAGTAAAGAGATGCCTGCAAGATGTGCGCGCTCGATGTCCTCTGCAACCGATTCGCGTACATGTCGCATGATTGGCTCGTAGGGGTCGTCATGTTTGGAGAGCTTCTCGAACACAATCTCGCGAAACGTCGGTTCGGACACGTTCTGCGGCGCGTCTACATCCGTTTCGGGAGTTTCCGCCTCCGCTTCGAGCTCGGACTGAAGTATCTCGTCTAAAACAGCCGCGGTGCGCACGGGATCGTCCACAAGACGCGGATCGGCCCACACAAGATATTCAAACCGGTTCGTCGCAACAGGAACCTCGCTCCCATCCGTATCCCGCACAAGAATATCCCCACGTTCCGGGTAAAGTTCTTCGTAGAGTTGTCGCTGACCGCTTGCAAGGGCTTCGTAGAATCCGTGCTGCCAAATCTGCAAAAAACCCAGACGTAACACAAGAAGGCCGGACGCGATCGTCACGACCCCTTGAAGGATTCTGATGCGCGGCGGTACGGAAACCATTGCTTTCCGTACCGGATAGCGCCGTTGTGACTGTTGAGTCATGCGGCCATTCTACATTTTTCTATGAAACCTTGACATTTTTCAATTTTTCTGTTATTTTCGGCGCGGAGAAGTGCGTGAATTCCACGGACATTGAAATCATTGGGACACATAGTCCCCCCCATTACGATGAGTTGTTCCGCATCGCGATGCTCGCCCTCTTTGGGAATGAGCAGTTGGACCTCAACCGCGTCGAGTATGTGATGTTGACCGACGGCGGCGTGAACATTCCGCCGTGGCTCGCGCAGAAGGTCAAGGAAGGAAAAGCCCGTTTGGTGGGCATCGGCAAGACCGAAGACGACGAGCACGGCACCGACATGCCTGCAGCGTCGTCTCTGCCCATCGATTCACTGCGGCAGAACTTTAACGAGTTGCTTGCGCACTCCGGTATCCCGCAAAGTGAGTGGGACGCGTGCTACGAGCGCTTCGAATCGCGGCGCACCCTCGCGGAAATCCGCGACGGCACGAGCACCGGGAGACCCTGGGACATCACCTCCCTCGTCAAGAAGGCAGGGTACGGTGTGTTGTTCAGGCGCGAAGCGCAGGGACAACTTTCCCGCGGCAACTTCACGCAAGCACATATGCGACAGCTCGTGAACTGGGTGAAGGCGCTCATCGTGTCGTGGATCATTCGTCCACACTTCGAGCCAGACGCCGACGACGTGGCCACCTTTGACGCGGCCGCGGCGAACTGGATGTGGCGAAACTGGAGGTGGGATACGCGTCCGGATGAACCTCCTGCGTCGCTCGAGAAACTCCTCGCGACGATCAGCCGCAAACAACACGGTCTCCTATACGGAAAGGCACGGCAAGTTCTCGAGCATTGCAAAGATATGCTCACGAGTGACCCGTGGTCCCCGCGCGGGGACATCCGCCGCAAACTCCGCAACAACGTGGCGTTTGACGGAGACCGGCCCGAATGCCCGGAAACGCTCCTGTGCATGTACGCGGCGCTGCGGTGCCGCGAACATCCATGGGACGATTCCGTGTTGGGCGAACTCAACATGGGAGCACAGCGTCTCGTGCAGTTGCCAGAAGGCACAGCCGATTCGTTCCTGGACCTCATGTTGAGCATCTGGGACTACGACCAGTGGCTCTTCCTCGTCCACGCGCGGAGTGAGTTGAGCAGGACAGACGCCCTCACGCTCCTACCGCTTGCACAGGGCGTCAACGGAAGGATGGCGGTTGTCGCATGCGACAACCCCTACGGCGCCACGCTCGTGCGAACGGCGAACAAGGACATTTTGGTCCTCATCGTGCGAAACACGATTTTGAGCACGACAATGATCACCCTAAACGACAGCGCGCTTGGGCCAATGGCGGCAGGGCTCGATATGCGCGTTGAGATGCTGAAGGACCGCATCTACACGGCCATCGCCGTCGTCCTGCGTGTCGCCGAAGACATGCTGGAAGGCAAGGACGTGGCGCTGACCACCGAGGGCCGCCTCTCACCAAAGTACATTCAGCTTGGTGAGACACCTGCAACGAACACCCCGGAACATCCGCAGTGGTTTACGCCCGTGGATGAAGAAGGATTCTGCTTCGGCCTTATGAACGGGA
>CAZDJC010000105.1:0-2146 GCA_964505655.1 uncultured Gammaproteobacteria bacterium | reverse complement strand
CCGCATGCGCCCCCATAATTTTCACAGGCACATTTTGCATGGAAATGCACAGACGGATTTGCTCGAAGTTACGTCCCGGCGAAAATGCTGCGTAACTCGAAATGAAGGGGACTTTGCCTTCGAGCGCCATGCCCGCGGCAATGGCCGCGAGGGATTGTTCCGCGATGCCCATCTGCACAAACCGTTCAGGGAACGCCGTTTTAAACGTTTCGCTGCGCGTGGACTCGGTTAAATCGCAACAGAGCACGACGATGTCTTTGTTTGTTTTTGCCGCTTCCGTAACTCCGTCGCCGTATCCGTTTCTCGTCGGAATCATTTTTATGTCGTCTCGGAAAAGCGATGGGGAAAGATGTGGTTTGCGCCCGCGCATGAGATGGCATTACGAACGGCGCCGGATTTTACGCACGATGACATACACGATTCCAACAGGAACTCCCACGCCCACGCCAATCACGACGAGCCAAATCACGGCGTTCACGGCCCACTGTGCAAGAGCCACAAGCATTTGCACGGCGCGCATGAACGTGCTTCCCGGACGGAACGGTTTTGTGGGGAGTTGAATGACAACCTCTTCCTCGAGGGAAACGCTGATCGTGGAGTAGTCTGTTTGATTTTCGAGATACTGTATTTGCCCTTGGAGTGATTCGATGCGTGCACGCACATTGGAAAGTTCGCGTTGCACTTGCAAAAGATCCGCGACGGATCCGGCGCGATCAAGCAAACGCAAATAGGCGCGCTCCTCCTCTTTTGCCGCCGAAAGGCGCGCTTGCAAATCCGTGTATTGCTCGGTGACGTCATCTGCGG
Source organism: uncultured Gammaproteobacteria bacterium (assembly GCA_964505655.1). GTDB lineage: Bacteria > Patescibacteriota > Patescibacteriia > UBA9934 > UBA11717 > 2-02-FULL-53-10. The sequence goes on along the minus strand of CAZDJC010000105.1, from coordinate 1,342 downwards.
ACACGGACTCTTCGCGCACATGAATCGCGAGCGCTTTCAAGTCTGCCATCGCTGCGTTGAAGTTCTCCGTGGGCACACGAATGATGGCCGATCCATACTTCACGCCGTCCTGACGTTCTCCGGCGTTTGCGTTTTGTGTGAACCCTTTGTGCTGTTCTGCGGTCGCCGAAATAGACGTGAGTGTCTCCGGAATGGACTCCACGATCAGTGAAAGCGAGCCGTTCTTGATGACGCGTTGCTCGATGTCATCGCCCACGGGTCCCGCCGTCGGTTCTTCAATGGGCGGCATCATACCAAGTGACACGTCATCTGCGGACAGTTTTGTGAAGAGGGATCGCTCGCTCATGTCTCCAAACGACTCGGCGACACCGCCATACGATTGGGCATAGGAGGCCGCTCTTGTCTCGCCACGCGACGACACAAACCACGACGCCGCAAGCACGACAATCGCAAGGATGAGCACGACGATAACGATCACGAGATTTCTTTGCTTCATATTATTGATGTTCGCTTGTGATGTGCCCTTGCAACGTGCGCAACTGCGCCAATGCCTGCTTTGCCTCATCGACATTGGGCGGTTTGCCATGCCACAAGTAGTTGAATTCCATGAAGTCAACACCTTTCCCGGGAATCGTGTGGGCGATAATGACGCTTGGATGTTCGACGACCGCGTGGGCTTGTCCCACGGCATCGATGAATTCGCGGATGTTGTGGCCGTCGATTTCCTGCACATGGAAGTTGAATGCCTCGAATTTGGCGCGCAGTGGCTCCAAAGGCATAATGGTCTCCGTCATCCCGTCGATCTGGATGTTGTTGCGGTCAATGATCCATGTAAAGTTGTTGAGAGTGTACTTTTGGGCGAAGTACGCCGTTTCCCACACGATGCCTTCTTGCAGTTCGCCGTCGGAGGAAATGCAGTAGACGTTTGCGGGGACCTTGTTCATGCGAAGCGCATATGCCGCGCCGCACGCTTGCGCGACGCCGTTGCCCAACGGCCCGCTTGTATTCTCAAGACCCGGAAGCGTGCCGTATTCTGGATGCCCCTGAAGGCGCGATCCGAGTCGCCGTAGCGTCATCAATTCTGATTTGGGAAAAAATCCGGCGTGCGCCATGGCGGCGTATTGAATGGGCACAACATGGCCGCAGCTGACGTAGAGACGATCGCGATGTTTGAAGCGCGGCTGTTTTGGGCGGAGATTTAGGACATGAAAATACAGGGCGGCAAAAATGTCCGCCAAGTCGAGGGGCCCTGCGGAATGCCCCGACCCCGCGTGTGTGAGCATTTTTATCACGTCCCGACGCAGGGCGTTGGCTATTTCCTCCAGGCGCTTCACATCATTGT
>CAZDJC010000104.1:0-2147 GCA_964505655.1 uncultured Gammaproteobacteria bacterium | reverse complement strand
CGACAATTAACGAGCTAAATATGTCAGAAAAACTCCCACGATCTCGTGAAGTCGTGTCGCGCTCATGGAGCATCGTTTCGAAGCATTGGCGTGTTCTCGCCAAGTACCTTGCTCCATTGCTCATTGTGACAATTGCGGCGGACATCTTGCTGTTTCGTCCAGAACCTGGCGCCCTCGCGCTCATCATCATGCTCATCCTGATCGTCTACTCCGTCTGGATGACCATCGTGCTCATGCGCCTTGTGGATCAGGCCGCTCGCGGCAGAGCGCTCGATGAAGCGGCGGCACGCAAAAATGTTCCCGAGCGCATCTTGCCATGGCTTGGAGTGAGCATCGTTACCGGCCTTGTGACACTCGGCGGATTTGCGCTCTTCATCATCCCCGGCATTGTGCTTTCCATGATGTACTTCGCGGCGCCATACAAAGTGCTTTTGGACAACGAACACGTCCACGAAGCCATTTATCATAGCGTCGAACTCACAAAAGGCCGCAAGGCAAACTTGTTTTGGACACTCGTGTGGGCGACGGTCATTATCCTCCTCGTATATCTGCTTGTTGGCGCTGTCGTTGGAAGCATTGTCTATGGCATAGGGCTTGCGTTTAGCGTTCTCACATACCAAGTCGCATGGAGCACTGTCGGAAGCACCGTCGCCGAGATCGTCACCATGCCATTGTTTACAGGCATTTCAATTCTGCTGTATCGTGCGCTTCATGATTCCCGCAGACTCGCATCTTGAACCGGTTATCGGGCTTGAAATCCACGTCCAACTCAAAACCGCAACAAAAATGTTTTGCGGTTGTGATAACGTGCAAGAAGACGCATTGCCCAACACGCGCATTTGTCCCGTCTGTATGGGACATCCGGGTACACTTCCCGTGCCAAACAAGCAAGCGCTCCGCTTCGCGATTCGCATCGGACTTGCGCTTGGCTGTACGGTCAACGAAACGCTCTTGTTTGACCGCAAGCACTACCAATACCCCGACCTTCCAAAGGGGTACCAAATTTCACAGTACGACGAACCGATTTGTTTTGACGGGCAGGTCAAGCTGCGCAACCCAGACAACGGCGATATTCTTTCCGTGCGCATTGAGCGCGCACACTTGGAAGAAGACGCGGCAAAAAACGTGCACCGAGACAGTGCCACGTTTGTGGACTTCAATCGCGCCGGAACGCCGCTTGTCGAAATTGTCACAAAGCCTGATTTTCGAAATCCGCAAGACGCCAAATTCTTTCTTCAAGAATTGCGGCGCATATTGAGATACCTGCGCGTATCAGACGCCGACATGGAAAAGGGGCACATGCGCTGTGACGCCAACGTCTCACTTCGCCCCGTGGACGCCCGCGGACTGCCCGTCCTGCGTGAGTTCTATCCAAAAACGGAAGTCAAAAATATGAATTCGTTTAAGGCGGTGGAGCGCGCGTTAGAATACGAAATCAAACGGTAAACAGACTTGTGGAATACAAATTCCCCGCCCGCGCAAACAACGACACGCGGATGGAACGACCGCAAGCAGACCACGGAATTGCAGCGCGTGAAGGAAGCAGAGGCAGATTATCGCTACATGCGCGAGCCGGATATTCCGCAGATCAGCGTTACCGACGCGTTGGAAGAAGAACGTCACGCGCTTCCGGAACTTCCCGATGCCGCACGCGCGCGTTTTCGCGACGAATATGGGTTTGCGGAACAAGCTGTGTGGACGCTGACGGATGATCCGGAGATTGCGGCGTTTACGGAAGCCGCGATGACGGAACTCACCGGATGGCTCGTGGCATCGCCCGATACCCAGGGTTCCGCAGAAGAAATCCGTGAAAAACATCGCGTACCCATTGCAAAACTCGCCGGCACATGGCTTGCAACAAAACTGCTCGGGCTTTTGAGCGAGCGCGGCGCGTCGTTGTCTGAAACATCGCTCACGCCAGAAAATATGGCAGAGTTGCTCCGTCTTTTGTTTGAACAAAAAGTCAACACCGCGCATGCGCAAACGATGCTCGGCCGCATGCTTGACGACGGCTCATCGCCAGAGCAACTGCTTTCCTCCCAACAATTTTCGCGCATGGACGACACAGAGGAACTTCGCAACATCGTTGAACACGTCCTCGCGCGTCATCCGCAACAAGTGAACGAATACAAGGCAGGCAAACAATC
>CAZDJC010000103.1:0-2186 GCA_964505655.1 uncultured Gammaproteobacteria bacterium | reverse complement strand
ACGCCCGCAACCGTCACCGCAAGACTCTCCATGCGCAATCGCTTTCCATTGCATTCGGGGCAAACCATTTTACGCATATAGGTCTCAAGCTCTTTGCGCACATAGTCCGAATCGGTCTCATGATATTTTTGCTCGAGCATGCCCAAAATGCCAGAAAACGTTACCACGCGGCCACCGATCGTGTACTCCTCTCCACCTGTCCCGGAAAGAATGAGGCGCGTTTTTGATTGCGAAAACTTTTGAATCGGCGTGTGGATGTCAAAGCCGTGCACCTTGCCAACCTCCTCGAGGGTTTGAAGATAAGCCGTAGAATTTCCAGCAATGCGGCTCCACGGTTTAACGGCGCCCTCTGCGAGTGTGAGACGCGGATTAGGGACCACGAGATCGGGTTCGAGCACAAGTTTAACGCCCAAACCCGTACACGCAGGACACGCGCCGTGCGGCGAGTTAAAGCTAAACATCGTGGGCTGAAGACTCGGCAACGAACGACCGCACTCGGGACACGCAAGCGTCTGACTCATAAGCAAATCGTCGCCCGTGTCTTCCCGCACAACCGTCATCATGCCGTTTCCAAGTTCGAGCGCTTGCCCTACATGCGCCTTCAAACCTTCTTGTGACGGATGCTCTTTTGTGACGTAGCGTGCGATCACCACATCCACATCATGCGGCTTTGTTTTGTCTTTTCGCATCGCCTGAAGCTCTTCGATGTCCATGATAAGCCCGTCATAACGCGCCTCACGAAAGCCCGCGGACTCCGCTCCGTCGATGGCCTGTTTGTGCACGCCTTTTTGTCCGCGCACCAACGGAGCCAACACGACCACGTCCGTACGCTTCACGAGTTCTTTCACCTTTTCAACCATCTGATCGATTGTTTGCTCGACAACAGGCACGTGGCACTCGGGACAATGGGCGACACCGGCGCGCGCAAACAAAACACGGAGCGAATCGTAAATCTCCGTGACGGTTCCGACCGTGGAACGCGGATTGGTTGATGCCGTTTTTTGATCGATCGCAATGGTGGGCGACAACCCGTCGATCGCATCCACGTCGGGTTTGTCCTGCATTTCCAAAAATTGCCGTGCGTAGGACGAAAGACTCTCCATGTAGCGCCGCTGACCTTCGGCGTAAATCGTATCAAACGCGAGAGACGACTTGCCGGACCCCGAAAGGCCCGTCATCACCGTCACCCTTCCCTTCGGAATGTCCACATTGATGTTCTTGAGGTTGTGCACGCGCGCACCGCGCACAGAGATCATGTCGGGCATAATCAGAAGTCAGAAATCAGAGTCGAGAATCGAACGTTGAAATCAAAACCGACTCTAGCACGCATTTTCATACGTGGCAAGGTTCGCTCATACGCGTTGTTGCCATACGGTTATCGCGGCCAATCAAGTGTCTCAACAACCCATCCTGCGCTCATGTGTGGAAATACTCATGGCCCTCAAAATATCCAAAGGTTGTACCACCCTGTATACTATGTCCACATGCGCTTGGAGGAATCAACCTTGGATTCAGCACAAAACAGCCCAAAAAAAAGCCGTTTCGGGTGGTGGATAGGGCTTAGCATCGTCGTCCTTCTCCTCCTTGGCTTTTTGTGGCGCGTTGTTTTTTACTATGTGCAGATTCAGAAAGGCGCCGTCATTCCACCGCAATCGTATCTTTCTTCCCTGACACTCGACCGTACACTTGAGAATGCCGCAACACCCGCCATCGACACCACGGCACTGCAATCCATTCTGGATTCACAGGACGATCCGTCGCTTGGACCCCCTGCCGACAAAGCGCTCCTTACTATTGTTGAGTTTGCAGATTTTGGATGTCCCTACTCGCGTGACGCAAGCTACATGGCGCGCCTGCTCGCCGAATACTCCGGATTTGTGCGTTACGTCTACCGCGACTTCCCTATTCTTGATGTCCATCCGGATGCCGCGCGCGCCGCAGAAGCAGGACATTGCGCCAACGATCAGGGACGCTTTTTCGACTACCACGATAAGCTCTACCAAAATCAGTACGATCTCCGGGCGGAGAGTCTCGTGCGCTACGCTGTGGAGTTGGGACTCGACGGTGAGACGTTTGAGCGCTGTCTTACAAGCAAAAAGTATACGGCGAAGGTCGAGAGCGAACGAATCCTAGGCGAAAGCGTTGGCGTGCGCGGCTGTCGGGAAGGGATGTCGTCGGGGATGTGC
>CAZDJC010000102.1:0-2190 GCA_964505655.1 uncultured Gammaproteobacteria bacterium | reverse complement strand
GAGCTGTAAGCGCAGTGGCAACGCGCTCGCGTTTTCGTCGTGCGTCACCGTGACGGAGTACATTTGCTTCTCCTCGGGGATGGCGCGCTCTGGTCCCGCAAGCGCCACATGATAGGCACTGTTTTCAATCAAAATGCTTTTGGAAACGATGTCCTCAAAAGGAGAACTAAAATTTGCGGGGACGAAGCGCGTTGTTGCTTGGATCGTTGTGGCACTGCCGGGATGTGCCAAAAACATTCCCGTGAGCGCAACGCGTCCTTCCCCCTGCGGCTCGATGCTGCCCACCGTCCACGTAAACGGCGTGGTGTCTGTTGCGGGAGGTTGTGTGGATGTCACGATGAATGTCTCTGGGATATGCGCGGTCACCTCGAGATTTGCGAGCGGAACATTGCTCGGGTTTTTGTAGGGGATGACAATGGTTGTTTCTGTGCCACTCACAATGTGCTCCGGCGTCTCAATCTGCACTTCAAGCATGGCGCCTTTGGGCGCGAATGGCTTGTTGAGTAAGAGCGAGCCCGTAAGCCCCGCCGCAAGCGCAATAAGCACAAGGAGGACGGCCACAAGAATGCGTCGCACGATCGGCTGTTTCACGATTTCGAGCTTCGAGAGCGAGGAACGCGCTTCGCGACGATTGTCTATCTGATACATCGCCTTCAGTTCATCCTGAAGGGATGGCGCTTTTGGCTCTTCAATGTCTTCTACGTGTGCGGAGGGCTCTTCCAAACCCAATTCTTTCAAATCATCGTTATGTTTGTGTCTTGGATGTCGCTTCATAATCAGACTATCGTTCAAACAACATGCCAAAATAGCCATCCTCGTTTGACTCCAGCGTAAACTGTGTTTTGCCGTCCTCCGACGACCACACTGGGTGAAGCGCGTTGCCCGGATCAAACGCATAGCGCGTCGTGCGATAACCGACACCCGGTTGCTGTTGGATCAAAAGTGAGTGACGCACGGTTGTTGGGACGCCGACAAACTCTGCTGTCTTGCGGAAGAAGTCGCGCGGCGCTTCTTCGAGAATTGTGTCGGGGAGGACATAGGTAAACGTGAGTGCGCTTTCTGTGCCCGGTTGTGTCTGCATCCATGCGCCAAAGCTCGTTTTGCCAAAACTTTCCGCGCTCCATGTACCGTCTGCGGTTCGTTGTTCGCGCTCGACGCGGTTCAAGAATTCATCCCGTTCAAGCCCTTCGGGAGACTCAAAAAGTGATTCCGATGGTGGCTCAGACCCTTCGACGGACAGCAATTCGCTTCCGCGTGGAACGAGGATGCGTGTGAATGTGACGTTGTTGAGGCCAGAGAAGAGCGATGTGCGCAGACCATGATGTGTCCGCGTAATACGTACGCGGTTTTCGATGCGGCCGTCGTCGCGCAGGCGGCTTTCGATCTCGACGTCATCGTCAATGACACCGTCTGTTTTTCCGCCGCCCAAATTTGTATGCACGAGCATGAGATAGTCACCGGTGTTTCCAAGCACGCTCCCGTCCCACCTCATGCTCTGGATGGCAGATTGAATCTCGGGGTCGCGGTGGTAGAGCTGGATGTCACGCGCAGCGAGTCCATCCGAGAGAAGTGATGCCATGGAGAAAAACGTGTCTCCTTCGGCGTGCGAGAGGCGGTCGATGAGCACGCCTGCAAGATCGCCAATGAAGGCCTTTGGCTGATTTTGCGTGTGGTCGTAACTCACTTCCACCTGTTTTTGCGTCTCAAAAAGAAAGTTTTCGCTATCGATCGTCATCCCGTAATTTTGCAATGCAATAGGCCCCGTCACGTCCAAGAGTCTCGAAACCCACGTGGCGTTGACGGCTATCACGCCATCCACGCTTGGGCCTCCGCTCTTTTCGTAAAACCACATGGCCTTGGACGCGGATGTCGGAAAATCGGGGAACCAGTTGGCATCTTGGAATTCCCAGCGTGCTTTCAAAAGCTGCATAGGCGCCGGCGCCTCGACAAATTCGCGAAGTTGCCCTTGCATGTCGTATGTGCCGCCACCTGGAACACGAATGCCGACAAGTTCGCCATTTTGGACATCAATTTCGGCGAAACTCCCCCAGAAGCCGCCTGTTGGACGCAACTCTGTATTGTTTTGGAAAAAGACGAGGTAGCGCTGGCGCGTGTCATTTCCAAGGAGCGACAAGATGGCATCCGAAGATTCATGGAATGTGCGAATGGAGTCGACGAGCGCATGCGTTG
>CAZDJC010000101.1:0-2197 GCA_964505655.1 uncultured Gammaproteobacteria bacterium | reverse complement strand
GCGGCGCGCCATCAAAATCGCCACTTCCTTCCTCACTAAATCCTTCGGGCGGTATCCCTTCAAACCCTTCCTCAAATTGTCCGTCAAACTGCGCGCGCTCATCTTCCATGCGCTTACGCTCCTCATCGAATTCGCCGCGCCGCATTTCTTCCTCCGCTTGCATCTTTTCCCGCAAACGCTCTTGCCACTCTTCCCCATGCTCCTCGCGAAGCGCCTTAATCTCGTCTAGTTTCGTCGCGGCTTCCTCCTCGCTCACGCCAAAAAACTCACGCATTTTCGTGCGACCAGCGTCATCAAGCGCCTCATACGCCTCAATCGCTTCTTCCGGACGCTCAAATCCCGCTTCACGCAACCGCGCCTCCTGCGCGCGATTTTCCTCCTCGATCACGGCGCGCTCGCGATCCACATCCTCGCGCACGCGATCAAACTGCGCGCGACGCTCCTCCTGCAATGTCTCAAACCGCTCACGCAACGCTTCCCGCTTTTTCATGACATCTTCGGGGTTCGCCCCTTCGACATCCGCCTCTGCACGCACGCGCTCGGACTCGTCGTGGAATTCCAGCCACTTTTCGCGCTGTTCCAAATAGACTTGCTCGTGCTTCACAATTGTTTCCTCTACACGCGCTCGCGCCACAGGGTTTTTAATGTGCTCAAGCGCCTGTTTCTTGCGCTCGATGGACTGATCGATGTGTTGATCGATCGTGGCGCGGATATCTTCTGGCAACGCACTGCGCTGATCTTCAAGCGCCGCTCGGTGCTCCGCGCGCTTTTTGGCAACCTCTTGTGCCACCGCTTGCACGCGCTCGCCTTCCAACTCCGGCAAAATGGCTTCCGCCTCCTGCATGCGCTCCTCGTAGTGGTTATACGCCTTCTCAAAACGCTCGCGAGGCACATCGGCAGAAATCACCTCCTGGCTTTTCATCTCATCCAGTTCTGCCATTTTTTCTTCGGCGATCTTCAGGGCGCGGCTTGCCCGTTTTTCTTTGTTGAACGTCAAGGATAATTGGAGACGCTCCCCAATCGTGTCGAGCACATATAAGGGGTTTCCGGGACCAATCCCCGCGGCGACTTCGTGGATGTCTTTGGGCACATCTTGAGCGACATCTCCGCTCTGCTCTTCTTCCCCCTCCTCTATTATCGCGCCCGCTTCTTGCGGCACAACGACTTCCTCGCTCCCCACTTGCGCCGTCTCTTCTTCCGCCACTTCAACCACCGGCTCGTTCACAATCTCGACCGGAACCACCTCCACCGTCTCTGTCACGGACACATCCTCTTGCGCATGCAAGATCATCGGCACAGTCAATAGCAAACTCAGACCAACAAGAACCAAAATCGTTTTGTGTGTATATGTTTTTGTCATGTTGAATCATTGTACCTTGGAATCACTCGAAAAAGAAACGCGGCACGCGGGTGGCCGTGCAATCCGTTTCAGAAGAACGACGTTCGCCGCAAGAAGTGTCGCGATGCCAAAAACCCCGAATTCCGCACCGCGAAATGGAAGGACACCCAAAAACGCCGCGGCCGATCCAGCACCAAGCACGGATGACAGAAGCACCGACCCACACGCGGCACACCCGATCCCTAGGAGTCCCGCCAAGGTTCCAAACATGCCAACACCGCCCGCACGATCCATGCGACGCGTTTTTTTGAGTAACGTGATAAGCAACACAAGATGCACGCCAAACAGCAGTGCAAGAATCACCATAACCGCAGATTCAAAAACAGAAAACTGCGTTCCAAGCGCGCTAAAAGACGTTAAAAAAATTCTCCCCTTGTCAGAGAGCGTGAAGTCAGACGCCACGGCTACATGGCGCAGGAACGAGAGATTCGGAATCCAAATGGCCACAAAGAGAAACACAAACGCCGCGACCAATGCTGTCGCGCTCACGCTTAGACGACGAAAGATGGCCACGAGTTGATCAACGTTGCTGTGCATAGCAATACACGGGCTGTCGCGCCCACGCGCAACAGCCCGCACATAGCATCAACTAGAGCGCCGCCTCAATCACGGCTTGCAATTGCTCAAACGGCACAGCGCCTGAGATCAATTCCGCATTGCCCTTTGCATCCACAAAGAAGGATCCCGGTGTTCCGGTGACACCCGCCGCAGCTCCCGCATTCAATTCTTGCGTGATCGCCGCTTTGTACTTACCCGAGCTCACACACGAACGAAATTTTTCCACATCCAATCCCAGTG
>CAZDJC010000100.1:0-2201 GCA_964505655.1 uncultured Gammaproteobacteria bacterium | reverse complement strand
TTTCGCCTTTCAGTGCGCGTCCCAAGAGATCTTGCGCGAGTTTTTTTCGCTCGGCGTTTGTTTCATCTGTCGCCTCTTCATCGCCCTGCGTTGGTGTCGCTGGTTTTTTGAATTCCAAAATGGGTGTTTCTCCGATTTGTTGAATCGCTTCGTTGATGTCACGCACGCCCGCGAGTTCCACAATGACACGCGATTTTTCACCAGAGAGTGATGTTTGTACAACAGGTTCCGCAAGGCCAAATGCGTTCACACGGCGCTCGATGACATCGCGCACGCCGCTCAACGCCTCCGCGCGCCCGCTAAATTCAACTTGCGAAAGATCTGCTTCGTACTCTAGATGCGCACCGCCAAGTAAATCGAGCCCTAACCGAAATCCCGGCGCGTGCATGGCAAGTCTAGGAATGCGCCCAATGGATCGGTTCCACACTCCGGGAAAGTCATAGCCCGCCGCAGCCAATACGACTAAAACAAGGATGATTACGCCGATGCGCGCGGGCCATTTTGACCGCACGCCCGTGTCCACGCGGCGGTTTTCAAACTGTTGTTTTCGGATGTGGCGAAAAGCCATAGAAAAAGATGGGGAGGATTATAGCTCTGCGCCTTCGGGAAGACAAGCGTCCACAAGCTGTTGCGGTGCGTCCAAGATCATGAGCGGACTCCCCTGTGCCAACACATCGGCTGAATGGAATCCCCATGTGACAGCGATTGTTTTAATTGGAATTTCCGACGCTTCGTTGATGTCGCCGAGTGTGTCTGTAATGAATCGGGTGTTTTGTGGTGCTGCGTGAACGTCCGAAAGCGCGCGTTTCATTTTTGTAACTTTACTTTTGCCGACGTCTGCGCCGTAGATACGCAAAAAGTATTCGTCGAGCGAATACTTTTTGAGATAATCTGCAATCACCTCCGACACGGTTGATGAGACGATACACAGTGTGTGCATGTGCGACAACGATTCAAGCGCCTGTGGCATTCCTTTGACTGGCACAAGTTCAAGAAGCCGTGGTTGGTAGATGCGAAAGAACGGATCGTTTGCGTCAACGCGCTCGGGCGTCGTGTCGCCAAGATTCGTCTTGCCATAGATGTTTCCACGAAAGAGGTTACGGTACTGCTCGAGTGTTGCGGGCGCGTCTTTGGGCACGACGTCTTTCATGGTTTGGTACGCAATGCCAAGCGAGTCAACAATGACTCCATCAAAATCCACGAGAAGCAACATACAAAATCAATTGCCAATGTATTCAAATCGCGGCACAGTCTTGCCGTTAACATTCACGCGTTCCGTAAACATCGAAAGCGGACGTACCCAGAGTTTTGCAAGCGCGTTTTCATACAACGCCTCGTACAGAACAAGGTCCTCAAGCGTCTCGCTGTGCTTTGCCACACCAAGCACGCGATACTCTTGGCCCTTGTAGTGCCTGTATCTCCCAAGTGTGATCATATGAGCGGCCCGTGTGAAGGATGCGTGCGTGCAGCAAATGCGAACGGAAAAAAATACGCTTCCATGTCATCAAGCGTCGCTCCATATTCTTTGCCACCTAAAATAGCGTCCGCAAACACTTCGCGCGCTCTCACAAGTTCCTTGAGACGCAAACGCCAGCGTGCGTCATCGATCGTCATATCCAAAAGTTCAAACGCACGATCTGCCGCCCTCCAAACTTGTTGCTCATCTTTCTTCCCACGGGCGCGCGCCGCTCGCCCGACCTCGCTCCCAACGTTTCCTAATTGTTCACATAATGAAAATGTAGCCCATCGCCCCTGTACAAGAGATGAATGTTGATAGCTCATATCGTGGCACGCACAAGTTTCGCAACAATTTCCATGATCTTTTCACGTCGTGAGAGATCCACAACACTGCGCGAACGATTGTTTTGCAATGGACGAATATTAATCATAGAATCAAACTCAACAAATTCCGTTGCTTGCCTGTCGGGATAGAGATTGATGCCCCAAAGGTTTTGCTGTTGTGACCCATCCGACAAAAGCAACGCCTCTTCATCGGCATGTAATTCACCGCCAACCGCCATAACAACTCGCTCAAGATCCACGACGGCTTTGACCATATCACCGAATCGCTCGTTCGCTAATTCTTGCAATTCATCCATCGATATGTTTTCCCTGACTATTTTCATTGGCATAGTTTAGTGGCTCATCATATCTCACGATCCATCCATGCGTATTTATGCCCTTCGACAAATCCATTCTTT
>CAZDJC010000099.1:0-2203 GCA_964505655.1 uncultured Gammaproteobacteria bacterium | reverse complement strand
AAATCCTTGCCATTTGGCACGGGGGATTCTCGAGCGTTGGAGGGTTTTTTGGAGCTACCATTGCGGGGCTGTGGTACTTTCGCACAAAACAGGTGGACGTTTGGAAGTACGCCGACGCAACCATTTTTGGGTTGCCGATTGGATACGCGATCGGCCGCATTGGTTGCTTCTTAATCCACGATCATCCGGGAACGGCGAGCGATTTGTTCTTGGCTGTACGGTATCCTGATGGCGAATCGCGCCTTGATCACGGACTGCTTTTATCGATCAACGGGTTTTTGATGGCGATTGTATTTGCATGGATGGCGCGCAAACCGCGGCCGGTTGGGACGTACATGGCTGTTTTTGCCCTGTGGTACGGCGTCGTGCGCTTCATTCTTGATTTTTACCGCGTGATTGACACGACTTATTTTGGTCTGACGCCGGCGCAGTATGTGGCGGCGGTGATGGCGGCGGGAGGTGCGGCGTGGTTTATTCGACGAGCTCTCTGCGCACGTCCGCGCTAAGCCGCGTGAAGATTTCGTAGGGAATCGTGCCGCAGAGTTTTGCGAGGTTTGCTGCGGAGTTTTGTTTATTTGGATCGTTTGAAATGACTTCAACTTCTGTTTCGAGCATGGGCGTCTTGGGCACATCCGTTACATCGATCGTCGTGAGGTTCATACTCACGCGACCAACGATGGATACGGGTGTGTTGTTGACGTACACCGTTCCTGCATTCGAAAGGGCGCGCCCGATACCTTCTTGATATCCGCACGGCAGGACGGCAATGATGCGCTCTGCTGTCGTTGTATACGTGCCGTTGTATCCGATCGAGGAGTTGGGAGGCGCCGTTTTTATGTTGATGATCTTGGCGACGAAGCGCAGGACAGGCGTGAGGTGAAGGTTGGCGCGATGTAGAGGGTCATAGCCGTACGTTCCAAGTCCTAGACGCACCATGTTGGACTGGGCGTCATTGATGTAACGCGTGCCAGCCGTTGCCGCAAAATGCAGATCGAGCGGCTCTGCGACAGATTGTCTCACCGCTTGGACAGCACCCTTCCACATAGTAAGTTGCGCGTGTGTTTTTGTGTCACTGTCTCCGCTGTCGGCGTCTGCTAAATGTGTTGCAATGCCGGTGACGCGTATAAAACGGTTGGCATGAAGCACCTGCAACACGTCCTTCAGATGTTTCGATTCGATGCCGTTTCGAAACATGCCCGTGTCGATTTTGAGATGGACGCAAAGAGGGAAGGTGACGCACTCTGCAAGATCGCGCGCTTGTGCGAGGGAATTTACGAAGAGCGTTGTCTGCGAAAGGGAACGCAACTCATCAACCCCGGCGCACGGAATATATCCCATGATGATAAGGGGTTTGCGGATGTTGTGATGGCGCAGGATGCGTGCCTCGACAACAGAGTCCACGCAAAAACCGGCGACGTTGTGGTCGCGTTCGAGGACAGCACTCACGTGTAGAAGCCCGTGTCCGTAGGCGTTTGCCTTTAAAACGGCCATGATGCGGCGGTTTCCAACAAGGGTTCGAAATGCGCGCACATTGTTTTGGAGTGCGCTCTTGCTCACGTCTATGCGCAATAAACGCGCGTCGGATGTGTTATGCCGTAACCACGCTGCTTTGAGACGTTGAAGAAGCATAGGGAGTGACAAGCGGGAGGAGCATTTCAACAGAGGGAAGCGTTTGGCATGCACTTATGTTATGCGCGACTATTTTGTGGTTCTCGTAATGCGCAAAGCCGCTTGCGAGGTTGCCCTCCAAAACTATTGGCATCCATACGCCAAAATCTTCCCACATGTTTTTCCACGGGATCTCGCTGAGCGGAAACCATGTGAGATTTTGCATTTCGTCGCTTTCTCGGGCGATGCCGTCAAAAACATTCGTCGTGTAGAAATGCGCCTCGAGAATGAATGGTCCTTCTCCTGTGAAGAGCAAGCGAGCGCACTCGCGCACGTCGCGGACAATCAAACCGCATTCTTCTCGCGTTTCTCGAACGGCTGCTTCGACAAACGTCTCACCGTCGTGCACCTTTCCGCCAAACCCATTCCAAAGCCCCATGCCGATGCCGCGCTGTTTGTGGCCGAGAAGCATGTGTCCATCGCGCACAATAAAAACATCAACGGCGGGCAGAAGCGGGAGCATGGTCATAACGTGATGGGTATGTGTGGTGTCCACGGTGCGCTGGTTGTTTGTCGCGCACATCCGAGGAGCTGG
>CAZDJC010000098.1:0-2219 GCA_964505655.1 uncultured Gammaproteobacteria bacterium | reverse complement strand
GAAACAGAATTTGTCGTGACGGGGATCGTGGAATAAAAGTGGAATAAAAAGGGGCCGCGAGGCCCCATTTTTTTATGTCCGGCGCTGTTCTACACGTTCCCAGTTGATGTACTTCCAAAATCCGTCGATGAATTTTTGCCGATCGTTACGGTGGTCGATGTAATAGGCATGCTCCCACACATCGAGTGTGAGAAGCGCAATATCCGAAGTGCCAACAGGTGTCTCGGCATCTTTTGTTTGCACAATGGAGAGCGTCCCATCTGGACGACGCACAAGCCACGTCCATCCCGATCCAAAAAGTGTCAGTGCTTTTTGCGAGAATTGTTTTTCAAATTCGGACATCGAGCCAAACGATTTTTCGATATGACCCTTCATCGCCGTGGACGGCGCACCGCCGTCCGGATGCAATCCATCCCAAAAAAACGAATGGTTAAAATGTTGCGCCGACAAGTTAAACACCGCCGCATTCTTCTCCTCGCGCGCTTTTGCAATCAGTGCCTCGAGTGCCAATGCCGCAAGCGGCGACCCTTCGAGGGCCGTATTCAGTTTTTGGACGTACCCCGCGTGGTGTTTCCCATGGTGAAACGAAAACGTTTCCTCCGTCGTCCACGCGCCAAATGCCGTGGGGGAAAATGGCAATGCTGGAAGTGTAAACATACAATGCAATTATGAATCTTGACGCGTGAGTCGCCGCTTCGTCACGCGTTTGTAGTCCTCGACGTTTGGCTGATCAAACGGATTTACGCCAAACGCCGCGGCAAGGTAGACCGTTTCAATCATCCGCGACTGCATAAAGTAGCCAATCGCGTGAGCGCCGACCGCCCTGAACCGTATGTCGCACACGCGCTGTTTGTTTTGTTTGTAGGCATCGAGCACCCCCTCAAGAATCGCGGCAAGAATCTCCCAAAATGTCTTGCGTGAGGCGCCAGCCGAAAGTTTTGCCAACGAAGACGAGGGGACACAGACGTCGTGCATAAACGGCGCAGAGATAACATCCGTG
The DNA here is from genome assembly GCA_964505655.1 of uncultured Gammaproteobacteria bacterium. Classification (GTDB taxonomy): domain Bacteria; phylum Patescibacteriota; class Patescibacteriia; order UBA9934; family UBA11717; genus 2-02-FULL-53-10. The sequence continues at coordinate 1,219 of CAZDJC010000098.1, read as the reverse complement.
AATATGTTTCTCGGCCCCCCAAAATACAATTGCGCCACCGAATGTAAATCCGTTGTCCCCGCCGAGACTAGAGGAACAATGCCCGCCCGGACTTGCTTGCCCGACGTATCAAACTGTTTGCCCAAACTCTCCCCCATCAGCTGACGCAACCACATCCCGAGCGACACGAGCGCCGAATGAAAGATGAAGGCATTGTAGAGCGTGCGTCCGGCGCGAGAGGCGGAAAAAAGAGCGGCGCCATGCATCATGGCTGGATTCGACACGCGCGCAGAAAGCGCGTCGCGCGTTGCTTCTTTTGCTCCTTGAATGAAAGACATAACGTCGATGTCGCACAGTAAGAGCGGAAAGAGCCCCACGGGAGTCAACACGCTAAAGCGCCCGCCCACACTTCTTTGAATCGCAAGATGAGACATGTTGTGACGTGCGGCAAACGTCCACAAAGGCGACCCCTCGTCTGTGATCGCCACGCATCGATCCTCCACGCTCTTAAACTTGTGCTTGAGTCCATCGAGCAACACGGCCGCGTTTGCGATTGTCTCCGTTGTCGTCCCCGATTGACTCACGATGCACACGACAAACCGCTTCGGTGACGAATGCGCATGCAAGCGCTGTTGCACACTGGTCAACGCAACGGGATCCGTCGTGTCCAAAAAGTGCATAACAACCCGAGGCGATGGTGCCTTTAGCGCGTCGTAGACCGCCCGTGCTCCCAAACTTGACCCTCCAATTCCAACAACAACAACATCACGCAATGCGGTACTGCGAAATTTCTTCGCCATAGCTGTGACGTCTTTCAAGATCGAAGCGTCATCCGGAAGACGAACAAAGTCATGGGGATCCGTGTAACCTGATGCATCTCGCGATGCGCAGAGCGCGGCTCTCGCAGATCGAGAGAGACGCTCAAATGCAATGGCATCACGCTTCGAACACCCCGCTTCCTTCCAATCTACATCAAAATATTTTGAAGATGCCTTCATATCCTCGCAAGTATACCCGGTCGTACAACTTGTGCACATGTTGGATGCTGCCACCGTGTACAGTCTTCCAACCCAAGGTAAGTACAGTGCATTCAGCGTGTCGTGCTACCGGGTACACCTCGCACCGTTTGCGCGATGAGTTCGTCCAAGGGCACACGCGCCTCCTCGCGCTCCACGTCTTTGAGACGCGCCTTTGTGGCCGGATGGCGCGGCGTAAACAGCGTGCAACAGTCTTCGTGTGG
>CAZDJC010000097.1:0-2228 GCA_964505655.1 uncultured Gammaproteobacteria bacterium | reverse complement strand
ATCCCGGCGCTCAATAAAATTGATCTTCCAGCGGCGGACGTGGAGGGGCGCGCGCGCGAACTCATGCACTTGCTTGGGTGCAAGCGGGAGGAGATTTTGCTCGTGTCGGGGAAAACGGGTGCAGGCGTCATGGCGCTTCTTGATGAAATCGTGCGGCGTGTTCCGCCGCCTTCGGGAAATCCGAACGCCTCACCGCGCGCACTTATCTTTGATTCGTTTTACGACGACTACCAAGGCGTGGTTGCGTTTGTGCGTATGGTCGACGGATCGCTCACGCCGGGCGCCTCCATGCAGCTCATGGCTACAAAAACGCTAAGTCCCATCACGGAGTTGGGGCATGTCTTGCCACAGCGCGTGCGTGATACGCAACTTGAAACGGGGCAAATTGGATATGTTGTGACAGGCCTCAAAGACCTCTCGAGTTGTCGCGTGGGAGATACGATGACGATTGCGGGCTCCACTGCGGCGCGTTTGCCGGGGTATAAAGAAGTAAAACCGATGGTGTTTGCGGGCATTTTTCCCAAAGATGGCGGCGACGCGGTGCAATTGCGCGAGGCGATGGATCGCCTTGTGCTCTCGGATGCGGCGCTCTCACGGGAGCCGGAGCGCTCGGCGGCGTTGGGTGTTGGGTTTCGCTGTGGATTACTGGGGATGCTGCATTTGGAAATTGTGCAGGAACGTTTGCGGCGCGAGTCATCTGTCGAAGTGATTGTGACGACACCATCGGTTGCCTATCGCGTCATCAAAACCAATGGCGAGGAAATGACAATCAAGAGCCCGCAGGATCTTCCCGACCAAAGTTACGTCAAAACGATTTTTGAGCCGTGGGTGACGTTGGATATTGTGACGCCCGCTTCGTACATAGGCGCGGTGATGAAGTTGGCGCAGGATCGTCGAGGCATCTACAAAACGACCGAGTATCTTGATCCAACGCGTGCGCTTTTACATTACGAAATGCCGCTCTCGGCCGTGATTGTGGACTTCTACGATGTGCTCAAAACGCTCACGAGCGGCTACGGATCGCTCAACTATGACATGCTCGACGAGCGAGAGGCCGATGTGGTGCGGCTCGATATTCTTGTTGCGGAAGAGCAGGTTGAGGCGCTTTCCACGTTCGTGTATCGCGATGAGGCGCACGCGGCTGGCAAGCGCATCGTCAACACGCTCAAGGATGAGATTCCACGACAGCAATTTGTTTTGAAAATTCAGGCCGCGGTTGGCGGATCCGTTGTAGCGGCGACGCGCATTTCCGCGTTGCGCAAAGATGTGACGGCAAAACTGTACGGAGGTGACGTCACGCGCAAACAGAAATTGCTGGAAAAGCAAAAGAAAGGCAAAAAGCGCATGGCCGAGCGCGGTGTGGGGCATGTTGATATTCCGGCGACGGCGTATCTGCGCGTTCTCAAACACAAGGAAAACTAAACGCCCGCGGTCTAAGGTGACGGCGGGCTCATGTTGTTGCACTGACAAGTGCGTCAGGCTGCGGCGGGCAGTTGCCCGTGAGTGGCGGGGGCGAGAAGCGCTCCCGTAAAGTGCGTTCCACAGAGGAACACGCGCCTCTCCAGCTTCACATACTGGTGGTGGCGTGCCCTCGTGATGAGGCAATCAGGCTTGTGTTTCCCCCCCGAGCACGTACAGGTGACGTCAACCACACTCTCGACGCGCATGGGGCGCTGGCCAATTCTCTCGATCAGCCGCTCCATGAGTCGCACGACGATTGGGTCGCCGTCTTCCATCATTGCAATATTTGCTCTCACAAACATTCCGGGGGCGTATTCACATGTTGGCATGATACGGCCTTACGATCTATCATACGGGCTATCGAAAACTTGTCAAGCATTTTTCCTCTATGAAACGAAAAACACAACAGCGCATTCTTGTGGTTGTCTCGCTCATTGTCATCGCGTCCATGGTGCTTTTCACCTTTGCCTACGGATTCTAGGTTGGCTGTAGGTATGCATCCGGTCGTGGAAGCTCTGCTTGAGAAGCGCGGCGTGTCCGTTGTGGAGCGCGCGGCGTTTTTGTCCCCTGATTTTCAGACGGGCGTTCACGATCCGTTTTTGTTTTTGCGGATGAAAGACGTGTGCCGGCGCTTGTTTCTTGCAATGGAGCGAGGCGAGCGTGTCGTGATTCACGGGGACTATGACGCGGATGGATTGTGCGGATCAGCGCTCCTTGTGAGCGCTTTAAAGACGGTCGCACAGCGCGCGAACTGGAAAGCGTTTCTT
>CAZDJC010000096.1:0-2235 GCA_964505655.1 uncultured Gammaproteobacteria bacterium | reverse complement strand
TCAATGGCAGACATGTCTTTAAGGTAGCTTTCGGGATCGAGTTTGAGCAAATCAAACAATTCCGGATTTCCCTTTACGAATGTTGCGTTTTCGGGATCCTTCATGAGTGCTTTCGCGTGCACTAGTCGCTCACGAACGACATTTTGCATGGTTGCATCCGGCGTGAGCTCCTGTGCCTGTTGTTTTTCTGCGCGAGGGTTGATGTCAACAGCTGTCGGCGCTTTCGCAGATTCTGCCGCAGGTTTCTTTGCCTCACCCTGTTCCGTCACGTCCTCAAACACGGGCTCTGCCTCGTTGACTTGAGCGGCCTTATTGATTTCGTACTGGAAGAAATCGAGACTGTGGATATTCGCGCCGTCTTCGATGTCCTGCAGGAGTAACGCCGCGTCTGCATTTTCTCCGGACTCCTCACGCAAGTGATCCAAGAATGCATCAAACATGCCGACGGAATCTTCTGGATGCTCCCCGTCGAAACGAATGGTGGCAAACTCTGTGCGGAGCGCGCGGTATCCTTCTGTCATGCGCGAGGGATCGATCGCGACTTCTGTGCGCGCCTCTGCCGAATCGGCAGCCGGTTCCTCCATCTGTTCCTCGAATAAAATCGTTTCGACATCGCTCTTATCAAAGGATAACGATTCTTCCATTTTTTTTCCGAGCATGGCTTCCGCCGCCGTTCCAATGAGTGACCCTAATGCCTCGAGACTGCGCGCCCACGCTTTTTTGGCGCCTGCCCCAAATGCCGATCCCTGGTCATCCTTCACTTGTCGCGCGAGATCGAACGCGGTATTCAGTGTTTTTCCGGCGCCAGATTTCTTGTTCGCGGCGGGCGTCTTTTCATCTGTGAGATCAATGATAGTGTTTCCAAGATCCTCCATGATAAAGACAATATCGTCGTCTTCGTATCCGAGATCTGCGAGCGACTTGTTGAGTGTTCCTTCCGGACTTTTCTCTGGCTCGGTTCCTTCCGGCGCAACAAAGTGTTCCCTCCAGCCCGTGAGCGATAGCTCTAAGCCGAATTGAAACATTTGTTCGGAGTTCATACCGGCCATGCGCTCCACCATTTTTTTGATTTTAGAAGCAGCCGATGTGCGGTTGTCTTCTTTTGCGATTGAGGTTGCGATGACGTCGTAGGCAATTTCTTTTGCCTGTTCGCGATTGTCGTTTCCTTCAAAATGCAAATCGAGCGCGGCGTCCGCAATGTCAAAATACTCCGCGGCGCGGCGGACTTCTCCCATATGTTCTTCCGTATGGCGTTGACGGATGTCCTTGTTGCTCGATCCTTTTCCTTCAACAATAACGGTACCATCCTCTTGTGGGATGACGACGGCGCCTTCGGGCAACGCAAAAAAGTCGGACTTCCATGCGTCAAGAACAGGGAGATCTGTCATCGTCGGCATTTCTTCCGTTTCATCTTCGAGGACGGTTGGTAGATCGACGATGGTCTCCTCCTCGTCCATGTTGCGCAGATCCATGGCATTCTCTGCGCGTGTGATGATCGTATCTTGCTCCTCGTCAGGTAACCGTTTATGAAACTCGGATGGACGTTGTTCAGCGGCACTGCCGGATGATTCTCGTGGCATAAAGTTAGATAAGTGCATACAGTCTAGCATGGGGCGTGATGACTTGACGAATGCAATGATAAACGCTATGGTATTTTTATGGCGAGAAGCACATGGGCGTAGTCTTTCTTGAAGATGTGTCGGAAGCCATGCGCGATAGGCGCTCGGTCAAAAGATGGCTGAATCGTTTGCCTGTGACGCCAATGTTGCGCGATCATGTGCGGCGACAGCCGGTCGTTGTGCGGACGTGGGTAAGACGCGCGGTACTCCAAATGATGGACGATCACGCGAATCTGCTGAATCTGGACCTATTGAAAGCGATTGATACAGCGCGCTTGGCGAACAAGGCGCCGCGCGTGGTGCTCTATGTGCTTGCGGAAACGCAGGCCACCATGGCGCCGCAATTTACCATGGGCGGTGGCACAAACATTTTTTCGCGACTCTGTCATATTTGGAGGGGTTTGGGCGTGATGGCCGTGCAGGCCATTTCGGCCGATCGCGATACGCGGGCTCGTGAGAACGCCACTGCACTCTCCGAGGTTGCGCTCGATCTTGCCGCAAGGATCATCTTCGATGTGCTGGAGGCAGATCGTGACACGGCACAGAAAAACTTGGGAACACACAGACGCTAATACGGTCACCACACGCTGGTGGCCGCAACTTTTTCTTGAGGGCA
>CAZDJC010000095.1:0-2284 GCA_964505655.1 uncultured Gammaproteobacteria bacterium | reverse complement strand
CGCGTAACGGAGGATATTGATGATCATTTTTGAACAGTGTTCGCGTTCGGATTCAAACACGACCGCGCGCGTGTTGCCGTGCTCGTACATTTCCCACATGGACTCCAACGCGCCAAGCTGCTTGTGTATGTGACGAAGCGCATGGCCTCGGTGGAACGCACGGACTTGTTCTTCACTCATGTTTGCAATGCTCGGGTAGTCTGAAGTTTCTCGCCGCCAATGTGCGTCAATGAATGATTGCAGTTCTTGTATGGTCATAGTGTTCTCATGTTATAGTTCTCACATCATGAAAAAGGACTTAGCCTTCTTTAAAATGGATGAGATCCGACGCTCTGCAGAGAGAAAAAACCGCAGATGTAGTCATAACTACATTGAGGATTTTTTTCTCTCGAAGAGTAAGGAAATCGCCATGTTAAAGAAGGATGGAGTCCTGTTTAATGGTGTGAGGACTAGAGAAGCCAATGTATTCTATTTCTTCGTGAAGTTGAATGCCAAATGTGCTGCGAACGCGCGCTTTCAGAAGGGCAATAAGCTGTGCGATGTGATCTGCTGTAGCCCCACCGTTGTTCACGATGAAGTTTCCGTGTTGTTCGCTCACGCATGCCCCGCCCACACACGTGCCCTTAAGCCCCGCTTGATCAATGAGCCATCCTGCCGGAATACGCTTATCGTCGAGGAATTTTTGAGGGATAGGTTCTGCAAGCGCTTCGGCAAGTTGACCCACATCTTTTTCGTCACGAAATTGCACGTTTGTGAACGCGCAACCTGCACACTTGGCATTTTTTGGCTGTGACGAAAGGCGGCATTGCAAAATGTAGTTGAGCTTCTCGCGTAATTCTTCGGGCGGTCGTCGCGTCAATTGCAGCGTGACACGCAGAACAATGCCACGCTCATGTTTGAGACGGCTGTCGCGATAGCCAAAGCGAAACCATGCGTGTTTGCGCATATGCACACGTCCAGTCTTTGGATCCAGCACATCTGCTTCAAGCAAAGAGTCTCGTATTTCACCGCCGAAACATCCTGCATTGCCGCGAACAGCGCCCCCGATTGTTCCCGGCAGACTGATGGCCCACTCAAATCCGCTCAGTCCCGCATCCGCCGTTTGCCGCGCGACAAGCGATGAGAGCGCACCCGCCTCCACCGTCACGCGCGCATCCTGTCCATCAATCTGGATGGAGCGATTGGCCATGCGAATCACGAGTCCATCGAATCCACTGTCCGAGGGAAGAATATTTGTGCCGCCGCCAATCACAACCCACGGAACGCCATGTTCAACAGCCGCGGCAACAAGTTTCTGCACTTCCTCTGCACGTGTTGCCTCAACAACAAATCGCGCCAATCCGCCAACGTGGTAATGCGAAAATTGTGAGAGTGGTTCGTCAAACCGCAAGCGGTCGCCGACGATGTTTTCAAGATGAGAAGCAAAGGGGTTCATAAAACAACATCTATCGCGAACGCGAAACGAGTTCGCGCGCAAACGCGTCAATATCCCCTGCGCCCACAAACAGCACAAGGTCATTCCGTAAAACATACTCACGCAAATGACGCTCTGCTTCCGCGGCATCCTTCGCGTAGAGAAGCGCACGAGAAGCTCCGCGCGCCTCGTCGTGCGCCTCAATACGCGCTAACAACTTTTTGCTCGATACATGCTCCGCCTCACCTGTGCGCCCCGCCACACCATAGATTTCCATAAGCACAAGCACATCTGCGGCGTCCATCGACGTCACAAACTCGTCAAACAATCCTTCTGTGCGCGCATGTTGGTGTGGCTGGAACACTAACACGACACGCGAACCCTCATACATTTCTCGCGCCGCTTTTAACAACCGCACAAGCGCCGTTGGGTGATGCGCATAATCGGAGAACACCGCGGCTCCTTGGAATGATCCGATACGTTCAAACCGCCGCCATAATCCGCGAAACGACTCAAGCGCCCGCGCAATGACTTCTCCCGGCACACACAACACGCTCGCCGCAGCCGACGCCATGAGCGCGTTTTCCACATTGTATTCCCCGGGAAGCGCAAGGTGCACATCACTCAAATGCGCGTCATCTTGATACACATGCATCAATTGTCCCCCCGTCAACGTCTCGACATTCGCGCGCAATACACCCGCGTCTCCCACTCCGATGTCGCGCGGCTTCACGTGCAGTTCGCTCATGAGTAGGCGCGACTGCGCATCGTTTGTATTCCACACAAGAACTCCGTCCTCGGGAAGTTTTTCGACAAACTGGCGCATGGCTTCACGCACATGATCGACACTCTTGTAATAATCGGGGTGAT
>CAZDJC010000094.1:0-2292 GCA_964505655.1 uncultured Gammaproteobacteria bacterium | reverse complement strand
CCATCCCGCGATTGAGACATCGAGTATGCCGGAAATCGCCATGCCAAACAGGGCAACAAGGACATCGAGTGACTTTTGTTTTCGCGAAAGCGCGTTCACGATCACAGACGCGAGTGTTCCCTCTATGATTGTATCCATGCATGCACCACAACCACCTTACCACAGGTGCTACGGCACACAAGCTGTCGCTCGACACACGAGTCTTATAAGCATTTTCATACGGTCATGACTGGGGATCGCTTTTTTTCTTTAGCTGTGATAGATTCGTGCCTCTTATGGCGCAAGAAAACGTGATCGCCCGATTCGAAGACGTCTCATTCGGTTATCGCGCAGATAATCCGTGTTTGGTTGAGGCAAGTTTTTCCTTGCGCACCAACGCAAAAATGACGCTCATGGGGCAAAATGGCGCAGGAAAAAGTACGATTTTCAAGCTCATGACGAGAGAACTCACACCCGACGAAGGCACCGTACATCTCGCGCCTGGAACAAGCATTGCAACCGCGAAGCAAGTGATGGACCGCGAACACCTGATCGAAACGATGCGCGAATACTTTGCCCACGCATTTGCGGAAATGCCATACAACCTTGATAAACGTATCAAGGACGTTCTCGACGTCGTGAACCTACACGCACAACTTGAAAAGAAGGTTGGTGAGTTTTCTGGTGGACAGCAAGCACGGCTCCTGCTCGCGTACGCGCTCATTCAGGAGCCGGAAATTCTTCTGCTGGACGAACCTACCAACAACCTCGACCGCGATGGCATTGATCACCTCACGGTGTTTCTCATCATGTATCCAAAAACCGTGTTGGTGATTTCCCACGACGCCGATTTTTTGAACAGTTTTACGGAAGGCGTGTTGCACCTCGACGTCTTCACAGGAAAAATTGAGAAGTACGACGGCAACTATACAGATGTTGTGGAAAAAATTTCCGCGCGCGTTGAACGTGACCGCGCCAAGAACGCACAGCTTCTCAAAACAATTCAAGACCGAAAAGATAAAGTGAACTTTTTTGCGCACAAAGGAGGAAAAATGCGTGCGCTCGCCGCAAAACTGCGCGAGGAAGTTGCGGAGGCAGAAGAAAATATGACCGACGTTCGCCGTGACGATCGCACGATCGACGATTTTACGATTCCGGCACAACCATTTTCGGAGCCCATCTTGCGTGTAACGGCAGTCAAAGTCATCCGCGACCACGAACCATATAGCGCAACAGTCGATCTCACCTTGCGACGAGGCAACCACCTTCTTGTGACAGGCCCAAACGGTATAGGAAAGAGCACGCTCTTGCGCGCGATCGCCGAGATGGACGGCCCCGACGCCATTATCACTGAAGGCGTAAAGGTTGGATATTACCGACAGGATTTCTCTGGACTCGACTTTGCACAAACAGCGTACGAGTCGCTTGAGAGCGTCATGGATGTTCCAGACAACGAAGCGATTCGCCGGACTGGCGCGAAGTTTTTGTTGGACGGAGATGCGCTTGCAACACGCGTCGGCGCTCTGTCGGAAGGACAAAAAGGATTATTGTGTTTCGCCCGATTTGTGCTTCAAAACCCCGGTCTCCTCATTTTCGACGAACCAACAAACCACATTAATTTCCGTCACCTCCCCGTCATTGCGAGGGCGCTCAATGCCTATGAAGGCTGTATGATTGTTGTGAGTCACGCGAAAGATTTTGTGAGCCAAGTCCGTTTTGATCAAACACTCGATCTTGCAACGTTGAAGGTTTAGTGAGGATTTGTACGTTCCCGACTACTTGAGCGCAATTTGCCAATGTAGCGGTTTTTCATATCAATGAACGATGCGGACAACCGGCCCAACAACAAGGACGGCGCCTTCCTTCTAAAAGCTCGGTATATGTTCTCTCTATCCGGTGACTCCTCGTTTCCGGCTTCTTGGCGGAGATCACCCAGCAGATCCATTCGTTGCGTGCGAGTGGCGTAATATCCTCCCATGCTACTTTGACTGCTCCTGAAGAAGTAAGGATTCTGTGTAAATCTGCTGGCATTTTGTGCAGCGTTTTTTGGGCCATGATCTCTATGTTAACGAGTGTGCAATTTACATCCAATGTTCGCGTACAGCATACCAGTTTTGCGCAAGGTACATGAACCCATAATATCATTCATCGTGAAGTTACATGCCTCCTCTTTGGTTCTCTTCTCCACCTCACAGCCAAAGAAAAATTATGGCTCAAGGCCATAATTTTTCTTTGGCTCCGGGGGCGGGATAGAAGCGCCCTCACACACGTTCGGGCTTCCATGGGAAAACGTAGTTTCCCCTCTGGATGTCG
>CAZDJC010000093.1:0-2293 GCA_964505655.1 uncultured Gammaproteobacteria bacterium | reverse complement strand
AACTGGCGCATGGCTTCACGCACATGATCGACACTCTTGTAATAATCGGGGTGATCCCAATCGATGTTTGTGATGACGGCAATGTTTGGATCAAGTTCCAAAAAGTGCGCTTGATGTTCGCATGCTTCCACCACAAACACGTCGTCGCCTCCGTTGTGAAAGTTTCCATGAGAAAATGTCGGCACTTGCGAACCGACAATGATTGTCGGATTGAGACCGGCTTCAATCAAGATATGGCCCAGGAGTGCCGTCGTCGTGGACTTTCCGTGCGTCCCTGTGACGGCGACGAGCTTTTTCCCGCGCGTGATTTCTCCCAAGAATGCATTGTACGAAACTTCGCGTACGTTCAAATGCCGTGCACGCACACGCTCCTCGTCGTCTTGTGGTACCGCCGACGAATACACGACAAGATCCAAATTGCGCCCCATTTTTTCGGGACGTGCACCCACCCAATAGTGAATCCCGTGCGCCTTGAGCGCACGCAGTAAATCCGTCTCGGTTGTATCGGATCCCGAGACACTCGCTCCTCGCAGCACAAGATATTTTGCGACCGCCGAAACGCCGATTCCACCAAGTCCAATGCAATGCACGCGCTTCCCCGTCCACGATGTTGCGGCTTTTGTTGACATGCGCGCACGATACCCAATCTTCTCGAAATTGGAAAGATGAACTATGATATCGCCCATGAAAGATGCAGTCATCCGTGGCTTGTTAGAGCAAGAAGAGCGCCGACAAATCGAGGGACTCGAAATGATTCCGTCGGAAAATTTCGTATCTCCCGATGTACGCGAGGCGCTTGGGTCCGTCGCCACACATAAATACGCCGAGGGGTATCCCGAACGACGGTATTACGGCGGCTGTCAGTTTATCGACGGCATCGAGCAGACGGCCGTCGATCGCGCCAAACAATTGTTCGGCGCCGAACATGTCAACGTCCAACCACTTTCCGGCGCACCCGCAAACAACATCGTGTACGCCGCACTGTTACAACTCAAAGACACGGTCCTCGGCATGGATCTCTCGCACGGCGGCCACCTCACGCATGGGCATCCGGTCACGCAGACGGCCAAGCTCTACAACTTTATTCGATACAAAACGACGCCAACCGGAGAAATCGACTACGACGAGATTGCGCGCATGGCCAACGAACACCATCCAAAAATGATATTGGTTGGATACAGCGCGTACTCACGCGAAATTGATTACGAGCGCATCAAACACATTGCTGACGCGTGCGGAGCCTTGACGATGGCCGATGTCGCCCATATCGCGGGACTGATTGCCGCAGGAGAAATGAACAATCCCGTGCCGCTGTTTGATGTTGTGACGACCACAACACACAAGACGCTGCGCGGACCTCGCGGCGGTATGATCATGTGCAAACAGGCACTCGCGCAAACAATCGATAAGCACGTGTTCCCGGGATTGCAAGGCGGACCGCACATGAACAACATTGCCGCCATGGCCGTGGCCTTTGGAGAAGCACTGCAACCATCGTTTAAGGCGTATGCGAAACGCATTCGCCAAAACGCAAAAGTCCTTGAAAGAGAACTGCGCGCATCTGGTTACACACTGATGTTTGGCGGCACCGATAACCACTTGCTATTGATTGACGTCACAAATAAAGGGATGTCGGGCAAAGAGGCCGAAGGTGCGCTTGATGCCTCGGGCATTACCGTCAACAAAAATATGATCCCAAACGATCCGCGCAAACCCATGGATCCCTCCGGCATCCGCCTTGGCACGCCAGCGCTCACGACGCGCGGCATGAAGGAAGATGACATGAAAAAAGTCGCCGCATGGATCGATCGCGCAATCACACACAAAGATGATGCTGATGCATTGTCGCACATTCGCATGGAAGTTCGAGCGTTTGCCTCCACCTTCCCGCTATGGCAACCCTTATAGACGGTCGCTTCATTGGCGCGCGCATGCTGCGCGAACTGCAGGAGCGCATCTCTCGCAAACATCTTCACCCCGGCCTTGCAGCGATTCTCGTCGGGAGTGACCCCGCATCACAGATATACGTTCGTTTAAAAGAAAAGGCCGCGAAAGAAATCGGCATGACGTTTGAGCGACACGAACTCGTTGAACAGGCAACCGAAGCAGCGCTTTTGGAAACGATCGCGTCGCTCAACAAGCGCGCCGATGTTCACGGCATCCTTCTTCAGTTGCCGCTTCCAAAACATCTTGATCCAAACCGTATTGTCAATACGATCAGCCCAGAAAAAGACGCCGACGGATTTTTGCCACACGCGCCTGTGCAACCTGTTATGGCACAAGTCGTGAAAGC
>CAZDJC010000092.1:0-2396 GCA_964505655.1 uncultured Gammaproteobacteria bacterium | reverse complement strand
GGCGTGACGGAGTTTCTCCCGATTTCAAGTTCAGGACACCTTGTGCTTGTGCCGTATCTGTTTGGGTGGAGAGAGCAAGAGCTTGCGTTTGATGTGATGATTCATCTCGCGACGTTTTTGGCGGTCGTTGTGGTGTTTCGGAGAGATTTATGGACGATTGGAGCGGCGATGGCGGGACGCGGCAAGCAACTCTACCGTCGCTTGGGGTGGCTCTTGCTTGCTGGGACCGTGCCTGTGATTGTGGTTGGATTGTTGTTTTCAAATGTGATTGAGACGACCTTGCGTCAACCGTATGTCGTGGCGATGAGTCTCATTGTGTGGGGCGTGGTGTTGGGATCTGCGGATTTGCTCCAACGAACGCGGAAAACGTCTGTGTCGCGTGTGCGCCGTGTGGGAGTGCGAGAAGCGTTGAGTATTGGTTGCGCACAAGCGCTTGCGCTTATTCCCGGGACGTCCCGTAGTGGCGTCACCATGTCGGCGGGACTGCTTGCAGGCCTAAACCGTGAAACGGCTGCGCGGTTTTCCTTCTTGCTAAGCGTGCCGGCCGTTGGAGCGGCATCACTCTATGTTGTTACGGGCGCCGTGCGTGACGGAGTGACGTTGTTGACACCGGAATTAGTCGTTGGATTTTTCGCCGCGCTTGTTTCTGGCGTTGCCGCGATTCGCTGGCTGCTGCGTGTCATCTCGCGCTATTCATTCATCCCGTTCGCTGTCTACCGCATCATTCTTGGCATCATTATTCTTGCGTTGCTCTAGCGCGCAAAAAGGAATCATTGCTACGTCTTTTGTATGGATGCCTATTGGACGCTGTACAACCTAAGCGTTTTTTGTTAGCGTCGGCGCGCTATGGAGCGTCCCAAAAAAATCTTTGTTGCGATGTCCGGCGGTGTGGACTCATCTGTGGCGGCGGCGCTTCTCAAGGAAGCCGGGCACGACGTTGTGGGGGGATTCATGAAAAACTGGTCGGGGTCCATTCGTGTGCCGCGTGTGGACGGTACGTTTGAGTTTGCCGAATGTGATTGGAAAACGGAGCAACGCGATGCCATGCGCGTGGCGGCGCAACTCGACATTCCGTTTCGCACGTATGACTTTGAACGCGAATATCGCGAGCGCGTATTTGACTATATGGTGCGGGAATACGACGCGGGCCGCACGCCGAATCCGGATGTCTTATGCAACCGCGAGGTGAAGTTTGATTTGCTTTGGCGCGCGGCTACAGAGGCCGATTGTGTATTGCTCGCAACGGGACATTACGCGCGTGTGGAGGCGCGAGACGGTGTGTTTACCCTCAAGCGCGGCGTGGATCCCAATAAAGATCAATCCTACTTTTTGTGCCGATTGGGTCAAAAAGAATTGTCTCGCGCAATGTTTCCGGTTGGCGGTATGACAAAAACCCTCGTGCGCGAACAGGCGCGAGTGTTTGGGTTGTCCGTAGCAGAAAAGAAAGACTCGCAAGGGCTTTGTTTTGTGGGCAAAGTAGACATGCCGACGTTCTTGAAGGAAAAGATCGCGCCGAGAAGGGGCTCCATTGTCACGACTGACGGGGACGTGATCGGCACTCATGATGGCGTGCAGTTCTACACCATCGGTCAGCGAAAGGGCATTGGGGTTGCAAACGCCAAACCGTACTACGTTGTGGAGCGACGCGTTGCGACAAATGAGCTCGTCGTAGCGCACGATGGCGATCCCGCATTGTTTTCACGCGTGATCTACGCAAGCGACGTTCATTGGATGAGAGGCACAGCTCCACGCATGCCGCTTATCTGTACGTCAAAAATTCGCTATCGCCAAGAAGATCAGCTCTGTACCGTAGAGACAACATCGGAGGGCATCAAGGTAACGTTTGATGCGCCGCAGCGTGCTGTCGCGCCAGGACAATTCATTGTTTTCTACGATGGCGACGAGCTCATTGGGAGCGCCACCATTGATTAACCGCCCGAGAATCTGCTAGAGTTCGCCCATGGATCAGAAACATATCCGCAATTTTTGCATCATTGCGCACATCGATCACGGCAAGTCCACACTTGCTGATCGCTTGCTTGAATACACGGGCACGATTGACAAGCGGCATCTCAAGGAGCAAACGCTCGACACGATGGAACTTGAACAGGAGCGCGGCATCACTATCAAGCTCCAGCCGGCGCGCATGCAGCATACGTGCAACGGGGAGGCGCATACGCTCAATCTCATTGATACGCCAGGACACGTTGACTTTTCCTACGAAGTGTCTCGGTCGCTCGCGGCGGTTGAAGGGTGCGTCCTGTTGGTTGACGCAACGCAAGGTGTGCAAGCACAAACGATCGCAAACTTATACATGGCGGTTGATGCGGGACTCGAAGTAATCCCGGCGCTCAATAAAATTGATCTTCCAGCGGCGGACGTGGAGGGGCGCGCGC
>CAZDJC010000091.1:0-2414 GCA_964505655.1 uncultured Gammaproteobacteria bacterium | reverse complement strand
CCCCCACACTATCTTTTTCACAACGGGTTTCGTCATAGCTTCGACGGACGCGCCACTTGCTTTTCAGCCCAATCCTTCACAAACCATGTCGCCCGCACGTCGTCCTCATTATACTCAACCAATCGATTGAGCCACGCGCGATCGCCTGTGGCAAGCCACTTGTGATACCAGCGAATCGCGTTGACACCCCCAACGTCCGACGCTCGCCAGTTGAACCCCAGATAATGCGCAATGTCTTTGAGTGAGTAAAACGGCAAAGGAAAGATGATGTTCGATCGCAACGCCGCGTTCAAGTCGACAAAATTGTTTTGCCAGCTCTCGACCGCCGCGTCCGGCGCGCCATACCGCTCCATGAGACGCGCGCAGACGCCAATCTCGTACCACCCGTAGTGATACACCGGCGCGAAGCGGTGGTCCGCTAAAAATGTGGTGAACTGATCCCACGCCATGCGCTCATCTTTGAGCGTCTCCGCCATAAACGCGTGATAGCGATCTTTCGTCGTTCCGTCAGCTAAGCGCTCAACACGCAGGACGCCAAACAAAAAATCCACATCGCGCACGGGATCCGATTCCACGTCAAAGTAGAGTTCAACGAGCGCCTTTTGAAACGTCACGGGCTCCACGACATCGTGAAGATGTTCCTTGAGCGCGATGGCTTGCCGCTGAAGAAATGAGAGGCGCTCCGACGTCATATCTAAGACACGCCGTTCAAGATCCGGCAAACGCACCACTGCAAGATCAAGCACGGTTTTGACGCCGGCACGTTTCAATTCGTCCACCTCTTCGCGGCGGATACGATTGATAAATGACACGTCATCGCACGAAGTTGTTTCGTCCAAACACATCGCAAAATAGGGCGACGTTTTGCAGCCGCTTGTAAGCGTGTGCCCAAGATCGTGGCCTTCAAGCGCTTTCTCGATGCGTTGCAATGTCAGCCGATAGTCCGCCTCAAACTCCTCCAGGTCGTAACGCATCACGATGCCATCCGGAGACATAATGTATCCGCTCGTGGGCTTCACGCCTTGAATATGTTCGAGTAATTCCGCATAAAACGCGCCCTGCAGTTTGTGCGCATCGCGGATTTGCCGCGGATCGTGCAGACGCTTGATGTCGACCGCCACATAGTAGTAGCCACCCAAATCGCTCGTGCCCTCAACACGCTCGAGCACATCGGGATGCCCCACCCAATGCCCGTCCACAAGCGCCCCGCGATAAATCGTACGGACCCCTTGCTTCATAAACGACACCGTACGCGAAAACGCGTCATCCAAATCGTCGTCGTGCACCGTTTCGTACTCCCCCCGCGTTTTTAAGAGACCCTCGTGGATCTCGGGAAGCACGCTATCGTCAAGCAACAACCGCTCGAGCGCGTCCAATTCCTTTTTATGCACAACGTCGCGCGATACCCACCGCGGGCACGACGCGTGATAAAAAAAAGATTGCTCCGTCAAGCGCTTATCCATATTTTCAGTATATCGCACGCCAACGCGCGCGGCTATGATTGACACAGAAGGCAGAATCCCTTAGCGTGAGGGAGGTATTGCCCCTTACAACATCATGAGTCCACACACCCCCCCGAATGACTCATCGCGATTCACGTCTGTTGAATGGGAAACGGCGGAACTTCCAACCGTTCCGCAATCTGCGCCGCCCTCCGAGCCTCAAAAAATCGGACGCTTTACGATCGTCCAGCGACTCGGCGTAGGGGGGATGGCCGAAGTGTTTCTGGCGCGCATGGAGGGTCCTCAAGGATTCTCAAAAACGGTCGCCCTTAAACTCATGAACGCCTCCACGGTAGAAAGCGAGTCTGCACGCGCACTCTTGGTTGACGAGGCGCGCATCGGCGGCACGCTCCATCACCCCAACATCGTCGAGGTGTTGGACTTCGGCGAACACGAAGGCCGGCCGTGGATCTCGATGGAGTTCGTCGAAGGATGGACGCTCCATCACCTCATCGAGTTTTGCCGCAAACGGAAACTCACACTGCCGCTGTCGGTCGTGATTGATCTATTCCTCCAAGTGTGCGACGGACTGTACTTCGCGCACACCGCGCTCAACGATCAGGGCGTGCCCCACAAGCTCGTCCACCGCGACATCAAGCCGGACAACATCATTGTGTCCCGGCGCGGCGTCGCAAAAATCATGGACTTCGGTGTTGTGAAGGCCGCGACAAATGCGCATAAGACTTTGCAGGCCGACACCGTGCGCGGAACCGTGCTCTACATGTCTCCCGAGCAAACGAGAGGACAACCGCTTGACGCGCGCTCCGACATTTTCTCGCTCGGCATCACGCTCTACGCCACCATCATGGGGCACACGCCGTTTGAGGCGCAAAGTGTTCCCGAGATGATGCTCGCCATCGCCAAGTGCGACCGGACGGGCGCGCTCGCCGCATTGACCGAGCACGCGCTTAT
>CAZDJC010000090.1:0-2430 GCA_964505655.1 uncultured Gammaproteobacteria bacterium | reverse complement strand
GGCCTCCCTGTCACCCCTTCCTCCTTCGAGGATCGTGAGGGAACCGGACGCGGTTCCCTCACACTCCCTCCGCGCTGTTCGACTCTCCCAAACCACTCCCATATCTCCAACGACGTTTGAGTTATGGGAGTGGTGCCGCGGGGGAGAGTCGAACTCCCATATTCTTGCGAATACTACGCCCTGAACGTAGCGCGTCTACCAATTTCGCCACCGCGGCCCGTATCAAATCTCTTTTGTAAACCGCACGCGATACCGCTTTTTGAGATACCACTCATGCACCTGGCCAAAGCGATCGGCTGGCACCACGATAGAGTTCAAGTCTATACCACGAATGCGCCCACTTGTCACGTAGCTGTACGTTGGCTGATAAAGGAAAATGGCAGGGAGAGTTTCGTTGATCATTTCCGCAAGCGCACGATAGGTTTCTGCTCGGACGGCCTCATCGCTTTCTTTGCGACCCTTTTCAATCAAATCGTCGGCTTTGCGGTTGGCGTATTGCGAGAGGTTGAGTCCCGGATGCGTGGCCTGCGAGCTGTGCCAAAACGGATAGGGATCCGGGTCAGCACCGTAGAGCGTCCCGAAGAGGAGTATATCATAGGCACGATCTTTCAAGACCTGCTCGCGGAATCCCGCTGAGTCAATCGTTTTGACTGTCACGTCAACGCCGACTGCCTTCCATTGTGCGGCAATGGCGTTTGCGACGGCCATCGTTTCTGGTTGCTCAACGGTTGTGAGTGTCACGGGCAAGTGCGTTCCATCTGGAGAAAACTTAAGCTCTGCGAGAATGGCCTTTGCTTTCTCCGGATCGTACGGCGTCGGGTTCTCAAGAGGACTCTCCTGTGCATCGTGCGAGAGATACATGGAGTTCGCGACGCTTGCGTGTCCGTTTAAGACATCCTGAAGCAGTGCCTCTTTATTTGTGGCGTATCCAAGCGCTTCGCGTACGCGCCGGTCCTCCACATACTCTTTCTTCAAGTTGAAAAAGAGGCCGGTAATTTGAGGAAGAGACGGTGAATACAATTGCCATGGGCCGCCCGTGTACGTGGCGACTTGATCCTTTGGGATGAAGGCAATGCCCTCGATATGGCGGTTTTCGAGAGCGGCCAACGCCTCGGTCGTCGTGCTGTAAAATCGAAACGTAATCTCGTTGATGTATGGTGCTCCACGATGGTAGCGGGCGAAGCGTTCGAGCGTAAATGTCTGAATCACGCCACGGCGATCCTTTGTGTACTCCTTAAACTTGTACGGACCGCTTCCGATTGGCGCCACGTTTCGCTCAGCAAGTCGTGCGGTGGACGCAGGCAAATCGCCCCAATATTCGGCCGGCAAAATTCCTGTTGAAAGCACAGAGAGAAACGGAGCGAACGGTTCCTCAAGTTTAAACGCCACCGTACGGTCGTCCACTTGCTCGATAGTCACGCCACGCAGCGCGCTGTACAGCGGGCTTTTGAATTCCGGATTTTGTATGGCGCTGTATGTAAACATAACGTCGCGCACGGTCACGGGGGACCCATCGTGCCACAGCGCGTCGTTGCGAAGAGTGAACGTGTACACGCGCTTGTCTTCACTTATGGTGTATGACTCCGCGAGGTCGGTGATGAGACCGTTTTGTGGATGCCACTGCATGAGTCCCGAGAACACGAGACGGGAAATGTCCTGATCGACGTCATTACTTGAGGTGTATAGCGGGTTGATGAACTGCGGCGAACCGATCAGCCCCTCTGTGTACGTTCCTCCCGACACCGGCACAAGAACAACATGCGAGACGAGCATGTATCCGACAAAAAACAGGACGCTCAAAACGCACAGCGTGAACGATCCCCAAAAAAATCGTCGCTCACGAACGGATAACACGCGTGGGAGGGCTGTCCACTGATGCGGCGTTGGAAACCGTCGGGACGATTTAAGATGCTGAAAAAACTTTCGCTGCTTCTTTGTATGCGACGCCTCCACAGGCCCGCTGTGCGGTGCCTTTTTCCTGAAAAGTCGCAAAAGAGGGTTGTTGTTTGACTCGGACACAGTTTCACGTGAGTCCGCGAAGGCCTAGCTTGCGAGAACAATTAGTCGGACGAGAGAGACAGTAAAGAAGATGACGGCCAAAATAATCGTTGTGTGGAAGAGGAGCTTTTCTGCACCACGTTTTGTGGTGAAAACTGCACTATCACCTCCAAACCCAGCGCCAAGCCCTGCGCCTCGTTGTTGCAAAAGCACGGCGAGCATGAGGAGGACGCCCAGAACAATTTGTGCAATGTCGAATGCAAGTTCCATAGTGGAAACCATGTTAACCTAGGAAAAGCCGCGTGTCAAGGATTGTCTTGAACGTTCATCAACGCTGGAGAGGCACAAATTTGGCTAAAATCTTCAAGAGAACATCGCGCGGAATAGCGCCTTCAATGCGCACGCCGTTGAAGAAAAACGTAGGGGTTCCGC
>CAZDJC010000089.1:0-2483 GCA_964505655.1 uncultured Gammaproteobacteria bacterium | reverse complement strand
TGCAACGAAAAGCCGCCGTCTCCGCTGTAAGCGCGGACGGACGTGCGACTCGGAAACCATTCCCATGGCTTCCGAGAATAAACAACCTCTACTGCACACCCCACGGCATCGGCCGCGGGGTGTGTTCAATTAGTGGAAGTTGGAGATTGGAAATCAGAAGTCTGAAAGTGCTGTCACCTCCCAACGCTTGACAGAATCAGGCCGCCCAGCTAGAGTGCGCGCGCTTTCGACTCTGCTAAAATAGAAGAGTCCCCAAAGCCCACAGGCCAACATGCGCACTCCGCGGAGAGCATCTGGTCTTCCCGCGCGATGCCAAAAAAACGACGCGGGACTTAATTCAACATTCACAACACATGAAGTACGAACTCCTGTACATCATCCCGGCCACAAAGACCGACAACGAAGTCGAAAAAGCCAAGGATGCGGTTTCCGCTCTTATTCAAAAACTTTCCGAATCCGTGATTCGCCACGATGTACTGGGCAAGATCAAACTCGCCTACCCCATCCGCGGCATCCGCTACGGCCACTATGGATTGGCATGGTTTGCATCTGACGCGGAAAACATCAAGCATTTAGACGAAGAATTGCGCCACATTGGAGGCGACGTGATGCGCCATGTCATTTGCCGCATGCAGCCGGGCGCCGAAACCAAACCAGTCCAACTCACCGAATACGAAATTCCAGATGTCTTTAAGAAGCATCGCCCATATCGCAAGAGCGAAAAAATCGACGTTCCCCTCCAGGCACAAAAGCCAGTAACGCCCATGAGCGAACAGGAACTCGAAAAGAAAATCGACGAAATCCTCGAATCAGACATTGAGAAACTCTAACGCTTCATTTTATGATGAGTCTCAACCGTGCTCAACTAATCGGGAACGTCACGCGCGACCCCGAATCGCGCACAACCGCGTCAGGACAGGCGGTCGTCAACCTTGGTATTGCCACAAACCGCCGCTACACAGACAAAAGCGGCCAGCAAGTTGACCAAGCCGAGTTTCATAACGTCGTTGCATGGGGAAAACTTGCCGAGATTTGCTCGCAGTACGTCACCAAAGGCAAACGTGTCTACATTGAAGGACGCCTTCAGACACGCGACTGGGAAGGGCAAGACGGCACGAAGCGCCGCACCACGGAAATCGTTGCAGAAAACCTTATTATGCTTGACGGCGGCAGCCGCGGCGGAGGGGGAAGCAGCGCCTCAAAGTCGGGCTCAACCGTCTTCGACGGCGTGCAAACCGTCCCAACAATGCCAGCCCCCATGCCCGAGCCCCTCGATGAAATTCACGTTGAAGATATTCCATTTTGAGTATGAATCCCAAAGCAAAATCAGCAATCGCCAAGCGCCGTTCGTGCAGCTATTGCGTG
The DNA here is from genome assembly GCA_964505655.1 of uncultured Gammaproteobacteria bacterium. Classification (GTDB taxonomy): domain Bacteria; phylum Patescibacteriota; class Patescibacteriia; order UBA9934; family UBA11717; genus 2-02-FULL-53-10. The sequence continues at coordinate 1,118 of CAZDJC010000089.1, read as the reverse complement.
CACACATCAGACATTGACTACAAAAACACAAAGCTGTTGCGTCGCTCCGTTTCGAGCTACGGCAAGATCGTGTCGCGGAAGCGCTCGGGAACGTGCGCAACGCATCAGCGAGAGTTGGCGCGCGCCATTAAACTCGCCCGCGTGATGGCGTTGCTGCCCTTCGTCAACAAATAAGCATGGTGATCGGCGACCAAAAGCACCGAGCACGCGTACGGGAAACCGTGCGCGCTTATTTTTCGGCGCGTGGATACTTGGAAGTCGAGACGCAGACACTCGTCCCATCGCCCGACACGTCGCCCACCTTCTCATATCTAACAAGCGAAGTGCGCCACCACGGCAGAGCACCGCAACCCATGGCGCTCATCACGAGTCCCGAGTACGCCCTTAAAAAACTTGTCGCCGCGGGAGAAAAACGCGTTTTTGAACTTGCGCGCGTGTTTCGCAACGACGAACCCATCGACGCGCTCCATTCGCATGAATTCACGATGCTTGAATGGTATCGCCTCAACGCGTCTTTTGAAGAAGGCCTCCAAGAAACGCTCGATTTTTTGGAGACAGTCGCACGCGGAGTGGTTGGTGTTCCGGAGGCGTTCGTGAACGGCCGCCATATTTCTCTCAACGCTTCCGAGGCAAAAATCTTTACGGTAGAACAGCTTTTCGCGGCATACGTAGACATTTCTGATCTACGCAATCCATCGCGAGAACTGTACGAAGACGCCCTCCGTCGTCACGATCTTTCCTTTGATACAGCCGACACGATTTCCGATCTCTTCCAGCGACTCTTCTTGAACCTCGTCGAACCCGTCATTAGAACCATTGACCAAATCGTCGTCGTTTCGTATTATCCCCGCCACGAGAGCGCCCTTGCCCGCATCAATGCGCAAGGGGTTGCAGAGCGATTTGAGGTGTTCGTGGGCGGCGTCGAATTGTGCAATGCGTACGGCGAACTCACGGATGCCGTCGAACAGCGAAGGCGCTTCGAGGAAGAGTCTGCCGAGCGTACGCGACTTGGCAAAGATCGCTTCCCCATGGACGAAGAGCTGTTGGCAATACTCCCCCTCATTGTGCAACCACTTTTTGGCAACGCCGTTGGCTTTGATCGGCTCGTCGACATCCTC
>CAZDJC010000088.1:0-2577 GCA_964505655.1 uncultured Gammaproteobacteria bacterium | reverse complement strand
GGGATTTTCCTACCTCCATTCCTTGCGCGCGATAGCACGTGACGGCAATCGCTCCACTCACGAACACCTGATCCGCTGTCTTCAACATAGACGAAAGCGCCTCAAGTTTCGATTCGATTTTTGCGCCGCCAACAATCGCGACATAGGGATGGCGCGTTGGATGGCAGATGGGATCAAGCGCCTCCAATTCACGCATGATGGATGGGCCGATGCCTCCGGGGATGATGTGCGCAACACCCTCGGTACTCGCATGCGCACGGTGGCATGTCGCAAAGGCATCATTCACATACACATCGCCCAAGGCCGCAAGCGACTCCGCGAGCGCTTTGTCATTCATCACTTCCCCCTTGTGAAAACGCACATTTTCAAGAAAGAGCACGTCCGCAGGCGCCATCGCGCGCACCTCATGCGCAATATCGGCGTAGGGCTTGAGCGGAAGAAAGCGAGCGCTTCCCTGCGCGAGATCGTGCATGAGCGACCGTGCAATCGGTTCCAAACTAAATTTCGGGTCCGGTCTTTCTGGTTGACCGCGATGCGCAAGCACCACCACGCGCGAACGCATTTTTTGCAAAGCCAAAATCACCTCGCGCGCCGCATCCACGCGCGGCGACGCGACAGGACGCCCGTCTTCAACCGTCACATCCAAATCCACGCGCAACACAACGGTCTTCCCTTCGCACTCGAGCGAGTCCCATGTGTGATACAAACGCTTCACGTCAAACATACTTGTGAGTTGAGACTAGTCGTTTTGAAGATAGAGTCGCGCGCCATGCCACCACACGTGCAGCGCGTGACGCACCGAGAGAATGGAGAGCATGTAGCGCATGTCTACAAGTTTTCTGAAGAAAAATCCGAGATGACCATCAACCGTCAGTCCCGCAACGTGCGCGATGGCGCGGCGTCCGCCCAACGGAATTGCCCACGGCCACATACGTTCTTTATGGAGACGCAAATGCTTCTCTCCCTCCAAAACGCGTAACACATTTTGCGCGGCGACCATGCCCTGCGACACCGCTTCCGCCGCCACTTGTATTCGGCGCTTTCCGTCGACCTCAACCATATCTCCCACTGCAAACACGCGCGGCTGCCCTTTCACACGCAGCGTTGCGTCTACACAGACGTACCCTTTTGCGTTTGTGGGCATGCCCCATGCGCGCCAGTTCGGATCTGCGGCAACGCCTCCTGTCCACACAACTACATCCGCTTCAATCGCCGCTGCCTTTTGAAATGGGCTCACGCGTTTTTTGAGCGCGCGGTTTGGCGCCACAAGCGCAGACTCGATCCCAACTTCTTTGACGGTCGTTCCAAGATACACATCGACACCCAAAGCGCGCAGTCGTCGGCTCGCTTTTTGCGCGATTGACAGAGGTAACATCGATAAAATTCTTTCGGATGCGTCGACAAGCACAACAGACGCATCGCACGGAATTGCTCCCAGTTTTTTTGCCGCGCGAAACGCCGACGCGATTTCCGCCGCCGTCTCTACACCTGTTGGCCCCGCGCCCGCCACCACCACGCGAACGGTCTCACGATGATTGTTTCGCGCTTGCTCCAAAAGCGCGCACACACGATCGTGGATTTTCAACGCGTCGTCAATACTTTTCAGAGGAAAACCATTTTCCCAAACGCCCGGAACCCCAAAGGTGTTGACGCACGCGCCCAACGCGCACACAAGCACGTCGTACGAAAGCGCTTTGCGCGACGCGAATTCCACGTACCGCTTTTGGAGATCGACATTCGTAACACGCGCCTGCACAAAAGACACAAATGGATGATCTACAAGCATCCCTTCATACGAGAGGCGTATGGCGGCGCCCAACGACATCACATTGCGCCGAATACACGCGCGCAAACCTCCGCTCGCCACTTCGTACAGCAGCGGCGTGTAGGTGTGCAGTGCCTGCTCGTCCACAATCGTCACACGAACATCACGTTCGCAGGACGCATGCTCACAAAGATGCACAGCGGTTGCAAGTCCGCCAAACCCCGCCCCAAGAATGACGACATGTTTTTTCATGCAGATCCGCTAAAAGTGGATCGTGAGAACATCAACGGTTGGTCGCGCAAATAGTCGGGCGCGCGGTCCTGACTCTCCAACGCCCTGTGTAATGAAAAGTTTGCGATTCCCGTCAAGAGAGAAGAACCCGCGATCGTACGCTCGACCGAGTTTTGTTGGCAGTGAAGACACGGACCCAAGCCACGGAAGTCGAATTTGTCCGCCATGTGTGTGCGCCGCAATCACAAGATCCGCCCGCACGACGTCCGCATCCAGAATAAAATCGGGATTGTGCACAAGGGCAATCGTCGGACGCGTTTCGTCCACGCCTGCAAATGCTATAGACGAATCCGCCGTAAACCATATGTCATCCAAACCCACAACATTCAACGTTCCCCCGTCACGAGATGTGACCGTTTGCGCGCGGTTGCGGAGCATGGTTGCACCAAAATCCTCCAGCCGTTTGGCAATACCATCCGCATCGCCAAACTCATGATCATGGTTCCCGGTAACTGCGATGTGCGGCACGTTGTATGCTTTCAACGGATAAAGCATTTCAATTTCATCTGTGCGATACAAAA
>CAZDJC010000087.1:0-2609 GCA_964505655.1 uncultured Gammaproteobacteria bacterium | reverse complement strand
CGTAGTTGGAAGACGACCTTTGACGGCATGATCGACTTGCGCGCAGTGAATCCAAGTTTGTATCGCGATGCGGGTATTGCGCCATTTGCACCTGGGACAATGATCAAGGGCGCGGATCAGTCAGCCGTGTATGTCGTGCAAAATCAATGGAAGCGTAGTGCGATCGCGAATGAACAGGCAGCATACGATTTGTTTGGAACGGCATGGTGGCAAGAGGTAATCGTCGTTGATCCGGCGACGCTCGGGCGTTACGCGCTTTCACTGTGATACGATAGGGGCATGAATATCCCAACGAAACTCAAACCGTTTCTGCGTCCAACGATGATCGTGACCGCGGATCGTGTGCATGCAGAGTTCTACCATGTGAAGAAGCGTGTTGTGACAAAAGGGACGGCGCTTGAAAACAAACATTGGGGCGTCGACGATGTGCGGGAGTACATGACACAAGCTGGCGGAGTGCTCGCGGGCGGTTTTGATGAAGGGATAAAAGATCGTGCTAAGGCGACATTTTTTGGAGAGATCGCCGACGCGGTGCGGAGCCAGCTTCTTGATGGAGAGGACATCATTCTTGTAGTGGCCGATGCCTACAAAAATGAACTGCGTGACGCACTGCACGTGAACCTTCGTGCGCGCGTGTCGCATGTTGTTCCCAAGGACCTCATGAAGGAAACGGTCGTTGCGCTTTTCGAACACATCGAGCGCGACCTTGGATGGGTTTAGAAACAGCCATGGGAAAACAAACAACCCCCGTTCGGGGTTGTTTTGTTCTGCATGGGGTTCAGGACTTCTTTTCCTTGAGGCGGCGTTTCTTGCTATCGCTTCGCATAAAGGAGAGTTTCGCTCGGCGCACGCGCAATTCTTTCACGACCTCTACGTTTTGCACGTGCGGGGATGCCAATGGGTAGATCTTTTCCACGCCAATCCCATCGGAAATTTTGCGTACGGTCATTGTGCGGCTCGATCCGGCACCCGAAAAGCCAAGAATTGTGCCCTCAAAAACCTGAACGCGCTCGCGTTCCTCGCCCTTTGCGTTTACGTCCTTAATCACTTCGTGAATGCGCACGACCATGCCCGGTTTCAGATTACGCCACGGGAGCGTGCCTTCAACTGTTGGCTCCTGCGCTGTCGTGACCACGGGCTCTGTTGTCGCTTCGTCTGTTGCGGTTGTCTTCTGTTCGTCGCTCATACATGTGAAAATAGTGGCCTGATCCTACGTTTTTGCGCGGATTTTGTCAACTATGATGTTGGCGACGGCCTCGGGCGTCAGGGTTGTTGTATCGATCCAAAGATCGAATTGTTTAGGATCGTCCCATGTAAGGCCGTAGTATTTTTGGTAGCGCATGCGGTCGGATTGGCCACGATCCTCATTGTATTTTTGGACGTCTTCTAGGGAGGCATGCTTGACTTCGCTGACACGTCCGCCCTTCTGTGCTTCCATGAAAATACGCCGCGCGCCCTCATGTGGATCAACGGCTAAGAATACTTTGAACGCGTGCGGGATGAAGTGCCATGACAATCTTCCGTCGATGACAAAATTGTCTTGTGATGTACCAAGTTCGCGCTGTTTGTTATCAACGGGGACATCTGTTTCTTCCGAAGCTTCTCCGTGCGCGTTCCATTCGTCAATCGTCATCCCACGTTCCATGGCGCACGCGCGACGCAGGTCGCCCATGGAGTAACGCGCGTAATTGAGCGTGCGCGCGAGTAGTTTGGCGACCGTTGATTTTCCGGAGCCGGGTTGGCCCGTGAGGGTGATGATCATAGAACGTGAAGGGTGTGCATGAGTTGCGTGAGTGCATCGGGGAGAGGAGACGTAAACGTACGAGGTTCGGATTCGTCGGGGAGCGTGACCGTGAGCGCTTCGGCGTGTAGCCACAGACGGGACAGAGGAATTTGCTTTTGATTCTTGATGGTATAGAGCGTATCGCCAACGACGGGATGGCCAAGTGCGTGGAGATGCACGCGAATTTGGTGCGTGCGTCCCGTTTCAAGCCGCACGGACAATTCCGTGGCGTTGGCAAAGCGCGTTCGGACATCGTAATGCGTGATGGCTTCTTTTCCCTCTTGCGATGTTGGTCGCGCAACCATGCGCCCGTTCTTCTTGGATCGCGCAATACGACGCGTGAGCGTATCTGTTTCTTTTTCGAGGCGGCCATTCACAAGTACATGATAGTATTTTTCTACGCGGCGCTCCCTGAACTGCTGTTTTAGATGTTCAAGCGACGCGTTGTTTTTGGCGATGATGACAATGCCGGATGCGTCTTTATCGAGGCGGTGCACGATGCCGGCGCGATGGGGATCGTTGCCCGCGCGGGCAATGCGTTTGTCGTGCGCGATTGCGGCGTCCATAAGCGTTGGTACACTCGAGACATCCGTTGGATGGGTGAGCATCCCCGCGGGCTTATCTACGACAAGGACATCGTCGTTTTCAAAGATGATCGATAAAGGAGGAAGGTTTTTGAGCGATGTTTTTCGTGCTGTTTTTAACTCCTTTGCCTTTGTTTCCGGTTTTTTTGGGCGTCCTTGGAGCGAAATGTGCACGACGTCTCCTGATTTCAAAAACGTGTGTGGCACACGCGTGCACACGTCGTTTATGGATACGATTCCGT
>CAZDJC010000086.1:0-2795 GCA_964505655.1 uncultured Gammaproteobacteria bacterium | reverse complement strand
CACGGCGAGCACGTCGTTGTCAACACACAGAGGGACAGTGTGGGTGTCTTGTGATGTTGCTTCCTCAAGGATGATGTGTGCTACGGGATTGAGCACGACGCGTTTTGGATGTTTGTTCATGGATGTTTGAAACACATGTGCGATACAGCGCGAGGACTTGTTGTGCCGCTTCTTCCCAACGGTAGCGCTTGAACAGCGCTTGCGCGTTGACGAGGATTTCCGTGCGCCTGTTTGTGTCACCGAGAAGGTTCTCAATGGCTTGAATCAGACTCTCGATGTCATCGGGGTCAAAGTATTCTGCCGCGTTTTGCAGGATTTCCGGGATGCAACTTGCGCGGGATGCGGCAACGGGCGTTCCAAGACGCAATGCCTCAAGTGGCGGAATACCGAATCCTTCCAGTTTTGACGGTAACACGTAGACGGCGGCGTTCTCGTAGAGCCACGTGAGCTCCTCATCCGGAATAAAACCCGTGAAAACCAATCGGTCATCCGGAATGGCGATCTCGCGCGCCTCAGCTCGGAGCCGCGCTTGGAATTCGTTGCCGGGTCCCGCGAGTACAAGGGACATCTCGGGGTGATCTGCGAGCAGAAAACTAAACGCGTGCAAAAGCGTCTCAATATTCTTGTGTGGATAAAAGTTCCCCACGTTCAAGAGGAACGGCTTGCGCACGCGCGCGGTGATGGAAAGTTCATTTTGCGTTTTTTGTTTTGTGTTTGCGGTTTTTGTGACCGCGCTATCCATCCCATTATACACGACGTGTACCTTGATGGGCGGGATGTTGAGACTGTGGATAAGTTGCTGTTTTGCGTAGTTCGAAACGGTGATGATTTCTTGCGCTTTTTTTGCGACGTGACGAAGTGTTAAGCGGAATCCGATGCGTTTTGTTTCAAAAAAGAGCCGCGAACGCGTTGTGGCGCGTGCCGACCATGGTTGTTCGACCATGATGAGATCATGCACGGTCGCGATAAACGGCGTTTTCAAAAGAAGCGGAACGTTGAAATGGGGAATGTGTACGAGATCGAGGCGTTGTTGATCGATAATATGTGGCAACATGACTTGTTCGGCGAGGGTGTACCAATGGACGTCGGCGACGACTTTGGTCCAACGATCGTTTGGGACGGGGATGTCAGTATAATTCTCTCGTTTACAAAAAACGGTGTAGTGATTGTCAAAATCAATCTTTTGTAAATGCAAAACAAGCTGTTCAACATAGCGTCCGGGTCCTCCGCCGCCGACTTTTGGCCCGAACATGCGTGCGTCAATACCTATTCTCATGGTCAGATTATAACACTCGTGCCGTTGAGCATTGGTTGCTACGCGAGGACGTTGTCAAAAGGGATCGGCTGATGCGCATCAAACATACGAAGTCCGTTATATGCATGAACAGCGACGGTGTCCTTGCGCTCGATGACGATGGGCCATGCTCGCTCCTGTGCGTAGGCTGCCAAGTCGTAGGCGGGATTAAAGGCGATCGGGTGACTCACAGCTTCGAGCATGGGGATGTCCAACGAGGTGTCGCCGATCGCGATCGAACGAGACATATCGAAACGGGACGCAATGTCTTTGAGGATCGCTTCCTTCCCGTAGTAGGGTGAAAACAGCACGCGTCCCGTAATCATGCCGTCAACGATCTCGAGTTTCGACCCAATAAACTCCTGAAAAGGATAGTAGGTTTTTAAGATGTCGCCGACTTCGTTGTTGGAGCCCGTGATGACGATGGTGTGGTGCGTGGGCTTGACGTGCTCGAGGAGCTGGCGCGTAAAGAGGTATGTTTTCTTCTGCGACTCCTCGACGGTCTTTTTGACGATGCGCAGATATGTTTCATATGGCATGCCCTCATAAAAGAGCAGGAGAGAATGGACATGCGCGTCGCTGAATGTTGTGTAGGACACTTCACGGAATTGCCATGCGCGAAATACCTCGAGCGCTTCTTTGCGCGCCAATTGCGCCTTGGTGTTTTCTGGGAAATGTTCAGTAAACGCAACAATGAGGCGCTCCGACCACGCGGTTCGCGAAAGGGTTCCGTCTAAATCAAACAGTGCCGCGGGCATCATAGGATGCGAGGATATCATGAATTTTCTGTGCGGACGCGCGCCAGTTGTATGTTTGTAGACGGGCGATGCCGCGTGTCGTGAGTTGCTCGCGGAGGGTTGTGTCTTTGAGAAGTTCGTCGATGGTGCGCGCAAGCTCATGCGTATTCATGGCACGCACATAGAGTGCGGCGTCCTCTCCGACCTCTGTCATGGAGCTGTTGTTCGAGGCAATCACGGGCGTTTTGCATGCAAAAGCCTCGAGCATTTGCATCCCAAACCCTTCGTAGCGCGAGGGAAGACACAGGCATGCCGCATGTCGCAAAAGGGTTGCGCGCACGTCGTCTTTCACGAAGCCCGTTTGGCGTATGCGTGCGCGATGTGCGGCGGATGCGATTGTTTTGTCGAGCACGCGCCGCTTCCATCCGTGACCACCTGCGATGACGAGCTGAAGGTGCGGATGCGCATGCGCGATGCGGTCGAATGCTTCGACAAGCGAAGGGAGATTTTTTCGCGGTTCACACGTTGCGAGAAAAAGGACGTACGGTTTCTGGACGCCGAGTTGTTCCAATGTGCGTGTGTCTTCCGGGCGCACGACGGAGGTAAATTGCGCGATGTTGATGCCGTGCGGAATGATGTGGATGGGCGCTTGTGCGCCAAGCGCGCGAACGTCGCGCGCGGTTGATTGCGAGATGGCAATAATGGCGTCGGCGTGGCTCATAGACGAGCGTGCACGCGTGATGCGATAACGGGCGTGTTGAAAG
>CAZDJC010000085.1:0-2832 GCA_964505655.1 uncultured Gammaproteobacteria bacterium | reverse complement strand
AGCAGGGCTCTTGAGGAAAAACTCCGTTTTTCCTCAAACTCCTTTTGGGGTTCGAATCCCCGCCATATATCAAAAACAAATCCCTCCGCAACAGCGAAGGGATTTGTCTTTGGCTCCGGGGGCGGGATTCGAACCCGCGACCAATTGGTTACACGTTATCCGCATGTTTCCTTGCGGCGTGGACTATATCATCATCCGTTTTGCTTTCCTCAAGCAAACGAGGATGCAGGGCGCTTCCCGCCGTGCCGATAAGCACGGAAGTACTCCCAAGTGGGATAGTCTCTGAACCTTCCTCATCGTCCAAAGGACGGCAAGGCTTGGCTGCTGATTACCTTAGTCATAAGACTTTAGGCTTCCAGACCATCTCAACACTCATGTTGATGGCTCCCAAAGTTCTTTCAAACAATGAGACAATTCACCCTGTGTTCATCCCGACGTTTCCGTCGGAAGCTGCGTAATGCCTTCATGTATTTCTCTGTGACAATTTGCACAGACGAGTATACATTTCTCGACTTCCTTTCTTACGCGCTCCCAAGAGCGCGTACAACCGTCTGCGGATATCGCAAACAATTTCGTAGCAGGATTTCGATGATGAAAATCAAGTGCCCTCGTACATCGACTATACCCGCAGAGTTCGCATTTTCCGCCTTTACACTGAAGTGCCATGTCTCGAATGCGTTTTCTGCGTTTAGCCGTTGCACGCTTAATGTAGGCGGCTCGATCGGCATAGATTCGTGTATCTCTGCGCATATTGCTATACGGACAGGATACCACACGTTTCACAGCCAACTGCGCTACCGCTGCGCTACCCCGGAGTGTGAAACGCGAATAGAATATCATAGACTGACGTGCGGTCAAGCAATCGCGATGACAGAGCCGCATGCGTAGCGGCAAACACATGCAAAAAAACATGACCGGCCTATCGAAAAGCCGGTCAAGCACGTCTCGCTCACGCGTCAAGGAACTTGCGCAACTTATGCCGCGCCTTTCGAAACTCCCGGCCCCACCGAATGTTCGTCTCTACGTCCCGTAGAAGCGATTCCGCAGTAAAGCGTTTATCGCTTCGAAAATTAGCAACTTCGGTACGCAGCGCCTCAAGTTCAGATTTGCGCTCGTAAAGTGTGCGCGCGACTTCGATTTCCTGCTCTGCCGCGCCAAACCAATTAAGGGCAAGGAGTTTGTCCACCTCCTCACGACAACCGTATTCATCGGCCCGCGTTCGTAAGAACTCCTTACGATGCGTGCTGGAAAAAACCTCATCGGCTGCCTTCCAACCGGCATGCACCATGTGCATGCGCCATGCGTGCTCCACCGCCGCGCCATCTTTCTGAACAGTTTCGAGCTGTCCCACACGGGCGAAGCATTGCTGCAAGTCGCGCTCGAGTGCATCGAACACGGCGCGATACGACGCAAAACTCTTGTCCGCCATCGTACTAAAGTCGTTTTGCGGATCAAGGTAATTCTCCGCCGTGAAGACACCAAGCGCGATGAGCCGCGCAATGTCCGCGTCAATTTTCTCGGCGCGGATGCGGAGCGCTTCCCATTCAGCCTTATGGCGAATCGTCAGCCGTTGCCTCTTCTCAAGGACTTTTGCGGCCAACTTGGTCTTCTCCGCATCTCCCCTTTGCACCTCAAATAGCATGCGCTCCAAATCACTCGGCGAGTAGTTGCGCACGATGGCAAGATTGAGCCATTGCACGGCACTCATGTCACCTGGAAGTGGCGACTCAAAGCTGCGTATGATCTCAACGAACTTCAGGAGAAGCATGTTGAGCCACACCGTTGACAGACCGACGGTGACGATCGGGACAGCTGTCCGAACAACGTTCGATTGTCCTTCGAAAAACTTATGTCCTACTGTCACGTACGTAATGCTCAACATGAGCATCAAAGCAATTCGTCCGTAGGAATTTGTCACGACCACAATGACTCCGCCAAGATTAAAGCAGTTTTCTTCGACTTTGTCAACCGTTGATTTCTCTATGGTGAAGTGCTTTAATAAGATCCTATGTCTCCATTCAAACAGCTCTTCATTTCAGCCATTATGGGCGGGATTGTGGCAGCAATCGCTCTTGCGGTATTTTGGTCGCCCACCCTCAAACAACAGCCATCGGCAAGCGAAGATCAAGCCATCCAAATAAGCGCACTTGATGTAAGCGACGTCGTCGCCCGCGTGAATCCGGCCGTCGTCGCCATCTCCATCACGCAGGAAGTTCCCGTTGTCGAACAATACTTTGACGATCCGTTTGGCGATGTTTTTGGCGATGGCACGTTTCGCTTTCGCATTCCGCGCTACCGACAAAACGGCACAGAAGAACGTGAGATCGGCGGCGGATCAGGCTTCATTGTTTCGCAAGACGGATACGTTGTTACAAACGCGCACGTCGTCTTCAACGATGATGCAACGTACGTTGTGCACCTCAACGATGAACGATCGCTCGACGCAAAAATCGTGGCGCGAGACACCGCGCTTGACATCGCCGTCCTCAAAGTAGATGCGGATGACCTTCCGTATCTTGAGTTTGGCGACTCCGACGCCATACGCCTCGGACAAGCCGTGATTGCCATCGGGAATGCTTTGGGCGAATTCCGCAACACCGTTTCAACAGGAGTTGTATCTGGGTTGTCGCGATCGATTATCGCGGGGGACCAAAGTCGGTCCGAACTTTTGGACGACGTCATCCAAACGGACGCGGCAATTAATCCGGGAAATTCCGGCGGTCCACTCATCGATTTGAACGGGCGCGTGATCGGCGTCAACGTGGCAGTTGCGCAAGGATCGGAAAATATCGGCTTTGCTCTGCCTGCAAACGTCGTGCGCCTATCTGTGGA
>CAZDJC010000084.1:1237-2876 GCA_964505655.1 uncultured Gammaproteobacteria bacterium | reverse complement strand
ACGACAAGCGTAGCGCGTTCGTTGTTTTTGGGATGTATGACGGCGATATCAACGCCAGCGCGGTCATTTACATCGAAGACGAATGTCTCTGTGAGAAGGCTGCCGTTTCCATCAAACACGCGGATATGCGGGCCTCCCGTTAAACCGGGCGCGGTTACAATGTCTCGCGTTCCGTCACCGTTTATGTCTCCAAGAGCGACGTTCACTCCGCCGTGAAATGTCGGCGCGTATGCGGTAAACTCGTTTTGCAATGTGCCCTTTGCGTCAAAAACGCGCACGAGCGGCTCGCCGCCATACATGGTGCCTGTCACAATTTCCGCGACATGGTCACCGTTGACGTCTCCAACAGCAACGGTCACGCCATGCGTTTGTGGTTCTGGGTATGCGAGAAACGAGAATATTTCGGAGCCGTCCTGGCGCAAAACAGAAACCCATGGACGAGCACGTGCTCCGGCGCTCATAACGATCTCAGGAATGCCGTCGATACCGATGTCTCCGGACGCGATGTCGCCGACGACATCAAACGGAACGCTAAATGGAAAAGGAGTGACAACGCCGTCTTGCCATTGCGAGCCCACAAGGGTTGCGGCGAAGCTGGGAAGCGGTGCGAACCAAAACAGCAAACTTATGACGAGGAATCTGACGCGCATAATTTCATGGCGTGCGTGCGCAATTCTTGCAGAGACGCGGGTACGATCATCATGCGCGCGGCATCGCTTTCCGTCACGTGGCAAAGTTGGGAAGCAAGGACAATGCCGTTTTGGAGGAGCACTGATAGCACGTGTGGCGAGAGTCTCGAAAACACCGTAATTGGATAAAGCTGTTTTTCCTCGATGTATTTTGCAAGGCCCTCGTTTACAGGATAGTTCCACGCCTTCATTTTCATGCCGACGCATTCACCGTATAAAATCGCGTCTTGGGTGAATTGCGTGTTTGTGACGAGCGCTCCTTGTATGTCGGGATCGCGTGCGGTGAGATCTTCGTGTCGCGCATGAACGTAGAGCGCGACTTTTACATCGGTGCGACCGCCGGCGACATTATGATACTTGGCTTCGATCGCGCGTTTTTTGTCTCCAGTACGCGAGGCATAGATGTCGACTTCATGCTCAACACAGCGTCCAGGAACTGTTGCGCCGACTTGTGTATGCCAACCATATGCTTGCATGAGACGCGCGAAGTATTGCTCAAACGGAAAGCCGGATGGCCCGAGATTCAGCATGGCGTGTTTGAGATTGAAGCGCGCCGCGGCCGTGAGATCGCGTGCCTCTAAAGTGTGAAGCACTCGGTCGTGAATGAGTTGCGTGGACGTTCCCGGACGCACTAACTTTGTGATGTCGATCATGATTTCTTGTGTGATCGCTTTATCGACGCGCGCACGGTCAAGCGCCCGCGCTAAACGCGCTTCGTCAAAGTTCGCCACTTTCCCGTCTGATTTGATGATTTGCATACAAACATTATAACATCAATTAACAAAGCAAAACGTATTGACCCATGTTCAGAATCGTGTTACATTCGAGTTTGCTTGGGAGAGACAAAAACATGTGAGGGGCCATTAGCTCAGCTGGTTAGAGCGCCTGCTTTGCAAGCAGGAGGCCGCCGGTTCGAATCCGGCATGGTCCACCAAATCTATTTTCCGAAA
>CAZDJC010000084.1:0-1137 GCA_964505655.1 uncultured Gammaproteobacteria bacterium | reverse complement strand
CAATTGCATTACAAGATTGTGAAGTGATATGGAAAAGCACCTCAAGTTTATCAACAGTCAAAAATTGATGGTTATCGCATGCCACGACGAGGATGATGTCTGGGTTGCTAACGTCTATTTTGGCGCTGATGACAAGCAAAACATCTACTTCGTCAGTCCCGAAAATAATAGGCACAGCAAAATGATTCTCAAGAATCCAAACATTGCTTTTTCCATAGCGTGGTTTGACCCTGGGAATCATAAAAGTAGAAAAGCGATACAAGGACTTGGAGTTTGCCGCCCCACAAAAAATCCAACAGAGATTGCGACTGGAATTAAGTTGTTATACAACAAGTTTCCGGACCTTCGCGATATCCATACAGTTAAATGGATCATGACGAATGTCTGGGGTGCGAAAGTTTGGGTGCTGAAACCAAGCTATATGAAGTATTGGGACGATGAGGTGTACGGTGAAAATGAAAGCGAAGAATTTACATTCAAATAAAACAGCTGGGAAGTAAGTCAACAGCAAACATGCAGCCGATTCTTGTCACAAGTTATGCCAATCCCGATCTTGATGGGACTGCCGGAATGATTGCGTACGCAGAGTTTCTGGAGAAGACTGGAACACGCGCCGTTGCTGGAACTCTTGGGCGGCCGCACGATGAGGCGCAGTACGTGCTAGATCGTTTTCATATTGAAAGACCGCTTTCCTTAACAAACACCGATCAGTTTGAACAGGTGATTCTTGTTGATGCGAGCGATTTGTACGGCCTTGAAGGCGGTGTTGCGCCAGAGAAAGTCGTTGAAATCATTGACCACCGTGTTGTTCATCAGGCGCATCTCTTCCCAAACGCGAAGGTGCACATCGAACTTGTTGGCGCCGCGGCGACACTTGTTGCGGAAATATTCATGCGGGGAAACACCCCAATTTCAAAAAACGCTGCCACGCTTCTATTGGCGGCGATCATCTCCAATACCCTAAACTTCAAAGGGAATGTCACGACGGAGCGTGATCGAGCGGCTGCGCATTGGCTGAATACGATTGCGATGTTAGATGATCACTTTTGGCACGAGTTGTTTGAGGCGAAGTCTGATTTGTCTGGCGACAAACTTGTAAAGCAGATCGAAGACGATTTTGCATTTTTCACGTTTGGT
>CAZDJC010000083.1:0-2924 GCA_964505655.1 uncultured Gammaproteobacteria bacterium | reverse complement strand
GCGCCTTTGTGGCCGGATGGCGCGGCGTAAACAGCGTGCAACAGTCTTCGTGTGGAAGTTTTGACGTCTCGAATGTTCCCACCGCATCGGCTTCACGCATGATTTCGCTTTTGTCCATTCCAACAAGCGGACGCAAAATCGGCATGGATGCCGCCGCCTCCACTACCGCCATGTTTTCGAGCGTCTGGCTCGCAACTTGCGCCAAACTTTCCCCCGTCACAAGCGCTTGTGCCCGCGTCCCCCGCGCGAGACGTTCGGCAATCCGCACCATACACCGTCGATACAACAGCACGCGGAAGCGCGCGTCCGTTTCCGTCATGAGTCGCTTTTGAATGTCGATGAACGGCACTTCGATGAGCGCCCCCTGCGCGCTTTGCCACAGGTGCAAGATGCGCACAAGCTCGCGCACTTTTTCCAAAGATGCGCGGTCGGTGTAGGGCGCGCTGTGAAAATGCACAAAGTCCACACTGCAACCACGCTTCATCATCCGAAATGCCGCAACCGGTGAGTCTATGCCTCCGCTTAGCAAACACATCACGCGTCCCGTGGAACCCGTCGGCAATCCTCCAGGGCCTTTGATCTTTCCTTGAAGCACATATGTCTCACGATCTGTGATCTCGACCACAATTTCTTTATCGGCCCCTTTCATTTGCACCTGTTTCTGCGGCCACCGCCCTAAAATCACTCCACCCAATCGCCGATTCACCTCCATGGATTTGAGCGGAAACTGTTTCCATGAACGTACGGTCGTCACACGGAACGTTTGCCACGCGTCTTCAGAATGCTGCGCTAACTCCCCAACGGCGCGTTCAATGTCATCCATGTCCGACCGACACACATGCGCAAAGCTAAAGTTCTCGATACCAAACGTTGTCGCGAGCACGCGCTCAACATGGGCGCGATGTCGTGTAACTTCGCCCGTCACGACAATCCGCCCGAACCTACGCTCCACACGCATGGCGCGCTCATGAAGCGCCGACGGCGGTATCACGCGCTTCAATCGTTCGCGGATATTCTCAACCAACCGCTTCTCAAAATACGCGCGGTTCTTCTTTTTGAGCGCAATCTCTCCGTAGTGCACCACGACAATCATGTCCATACTTGCCTTCCCTTTCGAGACACGTTACAGTAGTTCCATGTTTATTATTTCGCTGAAATCCACTATATGGGATTTTTCGACAAAGTGAAACAGTCGCTCAACATTGGAGGGGCCAAACTCACGATTCAGGCGCCGCCGTCCGTGCAAAATGGCGGCACATTGAGCGTGAAGGTCAGCGTGGAGGGAGGAAAGATGGCGCAGACAATTAAGGGCGTTGTCGTAAAGTGTGTGGAAAAAGAAACATGGACGGAAAATCAGTTGGGAGGCGGATCAAAGTCAAAGTGGCGCACCACGACGCTTGCGCAAGCGGGTGGCGGCAATGGTTTTGCGATTCAGCCCGGTGAGAAGAAAGACATGGATTTTTCGCTTTCCGTACAAACCGCGGCGGAACCAGAACAAGGTGGCGCCATGGGTATGTTGAACAAGTTGAATAGCTTGGCAACACGACGGAAAAAAGAGTGGGAATTGCGCGCGGAAGCCGAAATCGAAGGATCAACGGTCCTCACACAAACAGCTTCTCTCACCGTCACAATGTAATCACAATCGCATCAATCATCCGGCGCACACCGGATGATTTGTTTCTCTGTCAAATTGCTATAATGAACTCACATGCAAAACCTCCTCTCTGAACGTGCGCGTATTGCCGCAACCCTCATTCTTGCAAGCGCCTATGTCCTTTTGACGCCTTTCAGTAGCCGCCTTTCTGAATTCGCCTTTCCTATCCTCTTGAGCGTGATCGCTTTTGTGGCGTTACTCGCAATCTTGAGACGGCAATGGGTTGACGTAGGGATTGCCGTGATTGTAGGCGCGTTCTTTAGCATCGTAGTCCCGATGGTGCCCGCACTCGATACGTTTACGCCGATCTTTCGAACCGCCGGCATCCTCGGGTTTGTCTTTCTAAACGCTGTTCTGTGGATCGGCCCCCTCGTGCGCTTTTTCCACACCCTTGCGCTCATCTACAAACACCGCCGCCACGTGGGTGTCACCACGTTCTTTTTGGCATGGATGCACGGAAGCTTCATTTTACATGCGTACTTCGGCCTCTCTTGGGACGCAGCGTGGACGGCGCCCTTCACCGTGTTTGGACTCTCCGCGCTTTTTATCCTTTTGCTTTTGGCCATCACCTCGTGGGATCGCGTCCAAAAAATCAGCTCGCGCGGCGCGTGGATTGTCGCGCATACACTTGCGTTCCTTTTTTATCTCTACATTCTCTACGACTTTTGGCGCGTGTCGGGGACGCTCTTGCCGCAGTGGCAGCGCGTTGCGCTTGCCGTCTTCATTCTTTTTTGGATTGCAGCGAATCCCGCGCTCTCTCCGCGCTGGTTTAAAAAAGTTGGCGGATGGAAGCAAGTACACGTGCTCGTCTACGTGGCCTACGCGTCCGTTGTGACACACGTCGCGACAGGTCCGCTCATCACAGCACCCGCGTGGATGCGTGCGGGGTTTTGGGTTATGATCGCCGCAACCGTTGCGTTGCACACCGCAGGGCTTGCGCGCGCCTTCTTGCTCCACAGAAAAAAAACCATGCGACCATTCATCACCCACAACGGAAAACGCTTTTATCTTCTGGACGATCGTGCATCTTTTGTTGCGGAACATGGGCGGCGTTTTGACATCAATGGCATCGACATTGCCGCGTTTCTCCATCAAGATCGCGTCTTCGCTATTTCAAACGTGTGCCCGCATCAAGGCGGCCCTTTGTGTGACGGGGCGATTGTGGACGGATATGTGGTGTGCCCATGGCACGGCTACCAATTCAGCACAAAAAATGGAACGGCACCGCCGCCGTTTCACGACTCGGTGCCGTATTATGAGACGTTTGAAC
>CAZDJC010000082.1:0-2946 GCA_964505655.1 uncultured Gammaproteobacteria bacterium | reverse complement strand
GCACCTTCCAAATCGCATACAGATCAGACGACATGGCGCGCGCGGAAATCGGCAACACGCCAACCGCAAAAACAAAAAAGAGCGCGAACAACTTCATACGGCTTTTTTGTACGACTCTTCTTCTGTCCCATCACTATCACGTTGCGCGGGCGTGATCGCTTCTTCAGTACCGCCCCCCATGCGCATGTTGTTCACAGACAAAATATGGAGGCGCTGGAGTTCCGTGTTTGCCATCATCAAGAGCTCATGGTCTTCGCCTACGATGCCGTGCGCTTTCCAATCCTTCACAATTTGATGCGCCATTTCCTCGTTCGTTCCTCCCTTGTGAAAAACGTCGCGCGCAAGCATGCGACGCAATACGAGTGCTTCCGATTCCGAAAGCGGGCGCGCGTCAAAATCGTCTTCGATATTCGGTACAGCCACCCCTTCGATCACGTCAATCTCAATTTCGTCGCCTAACGCTTCGTCATCACGGGGAACCTCTGCAGAAGAACCTTCACGCATACAGTGCCGATTAAAACCACCGACGCACAAGGTCCACGTCCGTGTAAAAGTACTTGAGAATTTGGTCAAACGTTTTGCCTTCCTCCGCCATGCACAACGCCCCCCCCGCGCTCATGCCAACACCATGTCCCCACATCGTTTTGCCAACTTCGCATGCCACCAGCACGCTTTTTGCGTACGGCACGTCGCGCCGCCACACATCCGCCCAATCGCGCGTGCGTCCGTCGGAACGCGCAAAATACGCCGCCACAATCGTCTCGCCCGCATACTGAATCGTCACACCTTTTGTGTCATCCACGGCCTTCGTCACACTTGGATGGCGCTCTTGCGCTCCATAGCCGTGATACACCTGATCCGCGGCCGTGCCCTTGAGATCAATAAATTCGCCGTCGTACTTTGTTTTGTGCTCCCACATGTAGAGCGCATATGTGCGCGCCGCCGTGACGAGTGATTTGAGGTATTCCTCGGGCGCCTTCCCGCTCGACTCGTCGAGACCGTAAAGATAGTGCTCGATTGGCAATTCGTTGATGAGCCACGTGCGGTCGCGACGCGTGTTGTAGTGCACTTCGAGCGTGTCGCGAAAACGATTATCATTGAAACTTGTATTGTACGAGCGCACGTCGGAGTAACTTGTGACCGTGAAAATTGTTTCGGCGCCGTTGACGCCCTCAAAGCGAAGATAGTTGTCCGCCAAAAGCACGTTGCCTCCCGACTCGAAGACATACTGCGATCCATTCCACGCCACGCGCATGGGTTGCCCCGATGGAATCACCATGCGCAGAAGACGCGCATCCGCCTCCACAACGCGCACGTCACTGTTTGCGGAGAAAATAGCTTCGCCTTCGAGCGTGTCTATGCCAACGCGCACGCGCGGAACGTCCATGACGGCTCCTTCCAACACCACGCGCTCCTCGCGCACGGGATCGCTGACAACCATTTGCGCGTCTGTCGTCACTTCAACCGGAATATCGATAACACCCCCTTCAACATTCACGCCGTTTGCCACAAGCTGGAAACGTAATTGATGCTCACCCTTCGTGGACGGCGCGCGAAACATAAAATCTACAACTTCCGTGGAACCGGGCGTCACCTTTGCCGATCGTGCAATTGCGACTTTAGACGACGGCCACGACGGGTGATAGGCAACACTTAAATCTTCTGCGGCAAGCGCTGTCCCGGCTGTATGTAATTCGTACGTGCGCCACAATTTCGTCCCTGTATTTTCAAAAAGCGCCTTGAAGCTGATCGGCTGATTTGCCGCCGCCACAACGCGCGTCGCCGACGTCACCACAAGTGTTGCTGTGTATCCCGTCGCATCCGTATCCGCTTCCACAATAATTTCTTGCTCGGTCGGCTCTTCCAATTCACTCTCCGCAACCTTCATGGGAAGCACAAACGTCCCTCCATCTACCCACGAGACCTCCTCGGCCGCAATGCGGAACGTTTCCGTAAGATTTCCCTCAAAATTTGGCGGCGCGTAAACAAAAAAGTCGATTGTCCCGACTTCGCCCGGTTTCACATCGTCCTCAACAAGTTGTCCCGTTTGATGATCGCTCCACCACGAAGAGCCGCGATAGGGACTCACATGGTATTTTGGCTCGTATGTGTACACAGAGAGATACCCACGCCCTGATTTTTTCCACGCTTGTGCCCCGATATTCTTCATGTTCACACGCACGTGTGTGGACTCGCCCGGGTGCAATTTCACCGACGACGGCTCAATACTCACGATAAGCGCTCCGTATCCCCCCGCGGCGCGTGCCGTGTTCATGCCCAAGAGATGATGCCATTGAGGCGACGTTTCAAAACCAATTTTCGCCGCACGAGTAATTCCATCTAAAGACGGTGCAGGGCTCGTAAGCGCGCGCTCGAGAAGCGACAAACTTCCGGCAAGCAGCACCGTCACAAAAAGCGCCACGATAATGTGCGAGCACATATCCCACAAATGGATGATGCGCTCACGAACACTCTCGTGGCACTTCTCTGTTTGCCCTTCCGCATGTTCAACGTGCAGAAGCGATTTTTCAATGGCGCTTAAGGAATATTCCATGTTTTGTTTTCGTTTGATCCTTTCATGCTTCCCATAAGGTATCACAAAAAATCGGCCTTGTCAATGTTGAACACAAAAAGAGTTCGCGTGTTTTTTGTGAGTACCGGAGAATTGTCATGAGATGCTCAAACCGCTATGAGGACTTGATTCACGGCCATTTTTCCTACATACTAGCCGCATGTCACAGACGCGACAGCTCGCCTCCAACACAGCGTTTCAAATGATCGGACGTGCCATCGGCACGATTTTTGGTGTCATGACGATTGCGGTGATGACGCGCGCACTGGGAGCCGAAGGGTACGGACATTTCACGCTTGCGTTCACATTTTTGGCCATCGCGGGCGCGCTTGCGGACTTTGGCTTCACGCTCACGACAACGCAAATGATATCGG
>CAZDJC010000081.1:0-2953 GCA_964505655.1 uncultured Gammaproteobacteria bacterium | reverse complement strand
CCTACTATCCGCACACATTCTTTACTCTTAACTTAACTCTTTATGTCCGCTCCTCAAAGTAAAATGGAGGCGCTCTTGGAAGGTGGCGCGTTTTTGAACATTCCAAATATCGGCGAGACCGTCTCGGGAACCATCGTCACCGCCTCGCGACGCGAAGTACGCATTGATATTGACGGCGTGACGGTCGGCGTTGTTCGCGGTCGTGAACTGTTTGCCGAAAGCGAAAAATTTAGCAACTTGAAGCCGGGCGATCGCGTTGAAGCAACCGTCATCGACCTCGAAAACGAAAACGGCGAAATGGAGCTGTCGTTCAAATATGCCGGCGAGGCAAAGGCATGGGATTCCATGCGCCAGCTCTTCACAACCGGAGAAGCCATCAAAGCAAAAATTCTCGACGCAAACAAAGGCGGGCTGCTCGTCAAAGTTGAATTCTTAAACGGATTCCTCCCTGTGTCTCAACTTGCCCCCGAACACTATCCGCGCGTGACGGGCGGCTCGAAGACACGCATTCTCGAAAAGTTAAAGGAGTACGTCGGCAGCACATTCCGTGTCAAAGTATTGGACGTCAACGAAGATGAAAACAAATTGATCGTTTCGGAAAAAGCGGTGTGGGAAGAGGAACAGAAGAGCGTCATTTCCGAATACAAGATTGGTGACACCGTGGAAGGCATCGTGACGGCCGTCGCCGATTTTGGTGCGTTTGTGAAGTTCCCGCTCGAAGCGGCCGACGCGGCATCGTACCTCGAAGGATTGGTGCACATCTCGGAGATCGCTTGGCAGCGCATCGATCATCCGCGCGATTTCGTCAACGTCAACGACCGCGTGAAAGCAGAAGTCATCGGCATCGAAGGAAGCAAGATCTTCCTCTCCATGAAAAAACTCATTGCAAATCCGTGGGAGCACGTGCATGAGAAATACCACGTCGGAGACCTTGTCGAAGGCAAAATCCTCAAGGCAAATCCATTTGGCTTCTTTGTGGAGCTCGACCGTGACATTCACGGGCTCGCCCACATCAGTGAGCTATCGGAAAAACCAGTTGCAGACATGACAAGCGTCGGGAAAATCGGCGAAACCATGCAGTTTGCGATCGTCTCGATCGAACCGGATAAGCATCGTCTGGGATTGTCTCTCAAGGCGCTCAAAAAAGGTGTCAAAAAGCAGGAAGCCGAGGCAACAGCGGCAGCCACGGAAACCAAAATCATACCCGAGGCAACAGCGGCAGCCACGGAAACCACACCCGAGGCGACTCCAGAGACTCCCGCGTCTGACGCGCCCGTATCCTGACCTTACATGGCAAAGAAAAAGTCAAAACCGACTCCCATTTTCACGCCGCGCAACATTCTGTACTTCCTCGTGGTTGTGTTGCTACTTGGAAGCGTGTTGAGTTCGATCAACGTGCGGGATGCCAAGCCTGAGAAAGTGGGCGTGAGCACGTTTGTCGAGCGTGTGAAGGCTGGCGAAATCAAATCCGTCACCGTGGAACAGGAGCGTATTGAGTTCACAGATAAGGAAGATGCCGTCTTTACGACCGAGAAAGAAGTATCGCAGTCGCTCACGGAGCTTCTCGACAACTACAACGTGCCCGCAGAGACTGTCCAAGCAATTGACATCCGCATCGAGAACAATTCGGTGCGCGAAATGTTGATCGTGCGTTTCCTGCCCACGATTTTTATGGCGCTCCTTATTGGTGTCTTAGCGTGGTTCATGATCCGCCAAGTGCAGGGGGCGCAAAATCGCGCCATGTCTTTTGGACAGACGACGTCCCGCGATCCGCGCGTGCAGGAAAACTTGAACGTCTCGTTTAAAGACGTCGCGGGCGCATACGAAGCTAAGGAAGAGCTTGCGGAGATTGTCGAATTTTTGAAGTCGCCGAAAAAGTTTGACCAAGTCGGCGCAAAAATTCCAAGAGGCGTGTTGATGATGGGACGCCCCGGAACGGGCAAAACGCTTTTAGCGCGTGCGATTTCCGGAGAAGCGGGCGTGCCGTTTTTCCATATCAGCGGTTCAGAATTCGTGGAGATGTTTGTGGGCGTTGGCGCGTCGCGCGTGCGCGATTTGTTCCAGAAGGCAAAAAAAGCTGCGCCGTGCATTGTGTTCATTGACGAGATTGACGCGGTGGGACGACAGCGCGGAGCGGGCGTGGGCGGCGGTCACGACGAGCGTGAACAAACGCTCAACCAAATTTTGGTTGAGATGGATGGATTCGAAAAAAACAACGGCGTCATTGTCATCGCGGCAACCAATCGCCCCGACGTGTTGGATCCGGCGCTGTTGCGGCCTGGGCGCTTCGACCGTCAAATCATGATTGATCTTCCCGATCTGCGTGAGCGCGAAGAAATTTTGGGGATTCACGCCAAAGGAAAGCCATTGTCGAAGGATGTTGATCTCAAAGTGATTGCCCAACGGACGGCGGGACTTGCCGGCGCAGAGCTTGAGAATATCTTAAACGAAGCGGCCATTTTGACGGCGCGCGAAAGCAAACGCGAAATATCCAATGAGCTTGTTCGAGAAGCTATCGAAAAAGTCTTGATTGGCCCTGCGCGGAAAAACCGCATGATTACAGACAAGGAAAAGCGTATCACGGCATATCATGAGGCGGGACACGCCATCGTCGGGCATCGCTTGGGAACGAGCGATGACGTGCACAAAATTTCCATCATTGCGCGTGGACGCGCCGGCGGTTACACATTGAAGTTGCCAAAAGACGACAACCGACTTCGATCACGCACAGACTTTACCAACGATTTAGCGATGATGTTGGGCGGCCGCGTTGCGGAAGAGGTCGTGTTTGGGGACGTCACTACAGGCGCAAGCGACGACTTGCAGAAGGCGACAAGTCTCGCAAAGTCCATGGTGAAGCGCTACGGAATGGTGAAAGAGCTCGGCGCGCGCACATACGGCAAACCGGAAGAAATGGTGTTTTTGGGACGCGAGTTGCACGAACGCACAGATT
>CAZDJC010000080.1:0-2957 GCA_964505655.1 uncultured Gammaproteobacteria bacterium | reverse complement strand
CAGCGGTTGCCGGATGCAAATCAAGCGGGATATCGCGGTGTGACGTCGCGCGTGTTGTCTACGACGGTTGTGTCTGGATCGGAAGACGAGAAGCGCATGATTCTTGAGCATGCGGTACAGCAAGAGGTGTCTGACGGAAGCCGCGCAAGCGCGAGCGTCCAATATCGTAAGGCGCAGGTGACGCTTGTGAAGGAGGGGGATAATTGGTACGTTGACGCGTTTTCTTGGGAATAAACTAAAGTTCTACATTTTGCGCCGCGTAAACGAAGTGTTTATGTTTTTGAAATGGGTTGCGAACATTCAGGACGCCGTGTTTCCGTATCGATGCTTGCACTGTGATGAGGAGGGTGAGATTTTGTGTTTGTTTTGTGCGGCGAGCGCACGCTTTGTGTGCGTGGAGCGCTGTCCGTACTGCAAGCGGCAAACCCCCTACGGCGCGTGTTGTGCGCGGCATGCTGGACGTGCGCTTGACGGTCTTGT
Organism: uncultured Gammaproteobacteria bacterium; assembly: GCA_964505655.1. Classification (GTDB taxonomy): domain Bacteria; phylum Patescibacteriota; class Patescibacteriia; order UBA9934; family UBA11717; genus 2-02-FULL-53-10. The sequence goes on along the minus strand of CAZDJC010000080.1, from coordinate 2,477 downwards.
TGCGATGACGCCCTACGCGGACAAAACGGTTCAAGCGCTCGTGAAGGCGTGGAAATTCGACTACATCCGTGCGGTGGAGAGGGAAATCAGCAAACGCGTCAATCAATTTGTTGGGCGTCAGACGGCTGTGTTGCCGCAAGGCGATTGGACGGTTGTGTCGGTGCCGCTGCATGAGAGACGTGTGCGTGAACGCGGCTTTGACCAGGCGCTCGTTTTTGCGCAGATTGTCGCCGCATCTCTGTCTCTCAAAATTCAAGCGCGCGTGTTGCGCCGAACACGGTATCGCGCGCGGCATCAAGCGGACATTGATGACAAAGCACGACGTCGTCATGCGATCAGCACACACGATTTTTCTGTCAGAAAAAATGCGTCTTTGCCGTCGCATGTTGTTCTTGTAGATGATGTCTACACGACGGGCGCTACGATGATTTCTGCGGCGCAAGTTCTCAAACAACATGGCGTTGAACGTGTGTGGGGAATTGTGTTTGCGCGATCGTAGGTCTACATCCTTGACGTGGCGGATGGTTTATGGAAAGATGGCCGCGGTTACACAATGGGACATGGAAAAATAATTCTCGCAATTGCAGGGCCCGTTCGGGCAGGAAAAAGTACGTTTTGCTCCACAGTGCTCGGCGAGGAGTATCAGAATGTCGTTTATTCCAGTTGGTCGGAAATTATCGCCCGCTATGTGAATGTGCCGACGGGCGCCTCTCTGACACGTGAGGACTATACCGCTACTGCAATCCACCTTTGGGAAGAGCGCGGACTTCATGCACCAGCCGATATTTTCTTGAACGAACTGGACTTTTCAAAAGGCGATATATTCATTGCGGATGGTGTGCGCCACCCCGCACAGTGGGAGCGCATTCGTGCGTATTGCAATGGCAATCGCACCGTCAAGCCCGTGCTTGTCTACATCGATGCGCCGATGGATGAGCGCTGGCGACGTTGCCGCGCGGTGGCACGCTTCCCCGAAGACATAGCTGTAACGCTTCCGGGATTCTGGCGGCGTGAGCGGGACAGCATCACGGAGGCCATGATTCCCGAGCTGAAACCCCTTGCGTCTTTGGTGATTTCAAACACAAAAACACTAGATGCGTGGAAGGCAGAGTCAGTGGATACTTTTACTAGTCTCTTCTCGCGTTGACACTGTTCCGGCCGCGTACATGTGGCCGGATTGTTTTTGTATTTTTCTCACACATAAAAACGACAGACTAACTGTCGTTTTTATGTGGCGCACCCGGCACGACTCGAACGTGCGACCTCCAGCTCCGCAAGCTGATGCTCTATCCATCTGAGCTACGGGTGCATGTGTTTTCCCGTAGCGAAGATGGATAGTCCATCTGCCTGTCCCTCGAAGCCCAGCGGGCGAAGAGGGAAGCTACGGGTGCATCAAACTCACAGTTTATACAGTCTCCGGATGAAGTCTGTCAACAATTCGTCTTTGCGCTCGATGTTCTCGTCCACGAATTCATGGAGTGCTTCGCGCAAGGCGTTTGGGTCAACCTCGTCCGGGATGTCGATGCTTGCGACAGGTCGCCACGCTTTCATGAAATCGATGTAAAGCGTTTTGACGCTCGGTGGATCGTACACGATCGAGAAATGTTCGATTTCGTCCCATGCGTGGTAGTGGTCGCCGATCGCGATGCCGGTTGTGAGAATCACGATAGGGACATTTTCGGGATCACGGAAGTGCTGCATCACCATCCAGATACCAAGGAGCACGAGAAAGACAGCAAAAATATAGTTGGCCGTGAAGATGGCCCACAAGATGAGGGCGATTCCGAGCACGAAGAACGCGATGTACCAGAACGGTCCGCGCTCGTGCAAATGAAATTCAGGCATCGTCCAGTAAAATAGGACGTCGCCGAAGCGTGGATCGATTTCGTTTTGGATGTCTTGTGTTGCCGTTTGGTCGGGTTTCATGCGGATAGTATAGCAGAAACCGATATGGAGCGCTTGATTTTTTTGTGCGAGGCGTGTACCTTACGGTTGGTTCGGAGAGGTACCCAAGCTGGTTGAAGGGGACGGATTGCTAATCCGTTAGGTCGGGTTTCCCGGCGCGAGGGTTCGAACCCCTCCCTCTCCGCCATGGAAAAGAGATCGACGTTGTGTCGATGTCTTTTCCATCACGAGCAGTGAGGGACGCGAACATGTAAAAGAGGTGTGGGGAAAACACGTCTGTTTTCCCCACGATCCTTTCCGTCACTCTCTTTTAGAAATCATGTAGGACCATGGAGAGATGGCCGAGAGGCTTAAGGCGCTGGTCTTGAAAACCAGTGTGGGGCAACTCACCGTGGGTTCGAATCCCACTCTCTCCGCCACCCTACGCTTTGGCTGTGTTTATTCAGAGCCAAAGCGTAGGGTGCCACCCATAGCCTTCGAGGCGACGGGCGGCACAGAGTCGTTGTATCGCCAAAGCTTCGGGTGGCTTGCAGCCATCATATGTACTACGTCTACCTCCTCAAACTTGGCAA
>CAZDJC010000079.1:0-2967 GCA_964505655.1 uncultured Gammaproteobacteria bacterium | reverse complement strand
GGATCTGTCTGTTTTTCCCTTCGGTCAAGAGAATACGAAATGCGCGCGGATTTTGTCGTTCGATGTACGTGGGTTTGGTTTTGTGGCCGTCGATCGTCGTGGGTTTTTCCAACTGGTCGAGCTCTGCAACCGTGAGTACGCGATCTGTGTGAACGATGTACTCCTTCTCGTGCGCAAATTCTGGACGCAAAACACGATTCACGATGTCGCCATTGCTTGTGAGAAGGAGTAACCCAGACGAGTCTTTGTCCAACCGTCCGATGGCAAACAAGTGCTCGTGAAGTCCAAGCGCTTCAACGAGGTTACGTTTGACCCCTTTCTCATGTGTTACTTCGACGCCCACAGGTTTGTGGTATGCAAAGTACACATGTTCTTGACGTTCCAAAACTGGCTCGCGATTTACCTCCACGCTATCATCATCCGAAACAGTGTCACCCAAAACGGCTTTGCGCCTATTGATCGTCACGCATCCCGAAGATATGAGGCGATCTGCTTCGCGACGCGAGCACACGCCGTTTGCGGAAAGATATTTGTTGATGCGAACCAAAGGCATAATGGACTATAGTATACTTGAGGCATGGATTATTTGCTTGGCATTGACGTTGGAGCTACCAAATACCATCTACGGGCGCGTGATGCAAGCGGCCGCTCGGTTGATGTGAAGGCAGCGTCTTCCGGAAACTTGCATGAGCTGGGCGCGGAGGCGCTTGTGTTGGCGCTCCATAAACAGGTGATGGTCCTCAAGCGGCGCATGGAAGGACGTGCAAAATTGAGCGGTGTGTGTCTAGGCATTTCGGGTATGGATTCGCTCGCGGACCAACGCGCTATGCTTCGCGCGCTTCAAAAACGCCCGTGGTGGAAAAACGTTGATCCGTCACGTCGCCGTGTCGTGAATGATGTCGTCATCGGTTTTCACGCGGGCACGAGGTCGCCGGAAGGCATCGCCATTGTGTCGGGAACAGGCTCAAACGGCTATGCGGTGAATGTAAAAGGGGAGGAAGCATGGGTTTCGGGACGCGGGGCGCTTATGTCTGACGAGGGAAGCGGGTTTGCGATTACGACCGCTTCACTTCGCGCCATTCGCAAGCATGAAGACGGCCGCGGGGAGCGTACCATGATGACCGAGATCCTTTTTCATCAGTTTCGCATTCGTGCGACCGAGGAGCTCTTACCGAAACTGTATGGTGAGTGGACAAAACGCGACATCGCAGCATTGCACGCGATTGTGGATCAAGCGGCGTCGCGCGGCGATCGCATTGCATCACGGATTCTTGACGAGGCGGCCGAGGAGCTCCTTCTTATGGCACACGCGTTACACCAAAAAATCGTGTTCGAGACGCCCCGAGTTGACACGGTTCTGTTTGGGGGTACGATACTTCACAGCCAGGAATTGCTCGCACGATTCCTGAAAAAGGCGCGTCATCATGCATGGCTCGTGCCAACGGTGTCGGAAAACGAACCGGTTGAAGGCGCGCTTCGTTTGTTAGGAGGATAACCTATTTGTATGACAATACAGCTCTTCAAGGGGGATATTCGGGAGGTGGAGGCGGACGTGCTCATGGTCGGATGCCTTGAAGAGGAGGGGTGCCGAGGCGGGGCGATTGCGGACGTGAACGAGGTGTTAGAGGGGGAAATTCAGGACATTTTGGAGGCACGCGAGTTTGAAGGGAAGCGTCAGACGACGTGCGTGGTTCGTGTACGCGGGCGCATGAAGGCGCGCCATGTGGTTGTGGTGGGGTTGGGAAAGAAGGCCGATTTGGATGTAGAACGCGCGCGGCAGGCGGTGGGCTTGGGTGTTGTCACGGCACAAAAACTCAAGGCGACGTCCGTTGCAACGGTGTTGTTTGGTGCAGGACAAGGTGCACTGCCTGTGCGCGAAACCGCGCAAGCCGTTGCGGAGGCGTTGCATCTTGCATCGTATACATTTGATACGTGGAAGAAGAAGGCGACGAGCGACACAAAACTCGCAAAGGCGGTCATTGTGGAAAAAATGCAAGGAAAGATGCTCCGTGCAGAAGCCGGCATGCAACTCGGGACGCTTATGGCCGAAGGGGCATTGCAAGCGCGTGAGCTTGTGAACGAACCGGCGCAGGAAATGACGCCGCGACATCTCAAGGCCGTGGCCGAGCGCTTGGCAAAACTCTCCAAAAACATCACCGTGCAAATTTTTGGGCGCGAAGAAGCACGCCGTATGGGCATGCATGCATTTTTGGCTGTGGCGCAAGGATCACAACATGAGCCATTTTTCATCCACTTGCGTTATGCCCCGAAAAAACCAAGTTCGAAAAAATCCATCGCGCTTGTTGGCAAAGGCATTACATATGATTCGGGCGGACTGTCCCTGAAGCCGTCAGACTCCATGAAGACGATGAAAATGGATATGGCGGGAGCGGCGGCGGTTCTTGGATGCTTTTCCGTGATTGATCGTGTGGCGCCGTCTGTTGAAGTGCACGGGATCATTGCCGCGTGCGAGAACATGCCGTCGGGAACATCGTACCGTCCGGGGGACATTGTGCGCGCGAAAAACGGTCTCTCGATTGAAATCGAAAACACGGACGCAGAAGGCCGCGTCACACTCGCTGATGCTCTTGCGTATGCCGTGGAGTTGAAACCAAGCGCTATCATCGATATGGCGACGCTTACGGGCGCCTGTATTGTGGCGCTCGGAGAAGAAATAGTCGGGGTGATGTCCAATAACGATGCGCTTGCCGAAAAGATTTTTGCCGCGGCGGGGGAAAGCGGTGAGGAAGTGTGGGAATTGCCGTTGTTTGAAGGGTACGACAAGTTAATTGACTCCCAAGTCGCGGACGTCAAAAATCTTGGGAACAAATGGGGCGGTGCGCTGACTGCGGGACTATTCTTGAAACGGTTTGTGAACGGCGTGCCGTGGGTGCACCTTGACATTGCGGGGCCTGCCTACGCCGAACGCGACTATCTGTCGTACGTTCCGCCAGGCGCCTCGGGCGT
>CAZDJC010000078.1:0-3060 GCA_964505655.1 uncultured Gammaproteobacteria bacterium | reverse complement strand
GTTGTGAGGCGGGGAGGCGAACTCGAAAAGAAGATTGAGGAAGAGCCTCCGCTCTGTGATGAGACGCGGGATGGGAAATTGAATCAAGTATTGTCTCTACCTCCCACGCAACTCCATCAATTCAAATTGCACTCTCGCGTCCTCTGTATACCAACCAAGTCGTCCCGACGTACTCAACATGTCTTTAACGCTCATCTTGTATCGCATAACTCGCGCGCCGTTCACATAGGCCGAAATCGTCCCGCGATTGGACTGCAACATGACGTCGTATGTTTTTCCAATCGGGAAATCCAATGCTCCAACGGACGATGTGTATAAAAAGTTCTGTCCGTTTCCTGCATACTCTCCCAGTTCAACTCCGTACCCATTTGGTTTTAAGATCAGATATTTAAACGTTCCGTCTGGCTTGTATCCAAACACAATCCATCCCGTTTCCCACGGATTTGGTGTCGTTCCGGATCGCAATTGTTTTTCTGGCGTCATGCGAACGCGGATTTTCCAGTCACGCGAAAGCGTCTGCGGTGAGATGACAAGCGATGCATGTGTCTCGTCTTGTTGCGCGGACGCCTTTGGATCGAGACGCCACACGCCACTTTGATACGTATTCGTACCGTACCCGTTATACACTTCCTCCCACAAAGATGTGTTCATGGCTGCCCATGTGTGATAGGGGAGTAGAAAAATGACAAGCGCCAGCACGAGTTGTTTTTTCATGTCACGCGAGCATAGCACGTCCACGCAAAACGGAAAGCGCGTGATACAATGCGCCCTATGTCGGAATACTACAATCCAAAACGGAAGGCCTCGTGGAACTACGGCGGGGCACATTGGCGTCTTTCACGTTCGAAAATCGATTTGTTTTTAGAATGCCCGCGCTGTTTTTATCTCGATAACAAGCTCGGCGTGAAGCGGCCGCCGGGGTTTCCATTCAACCTCAACAAGGCGGTGGACCAACTGCTCAAGCAGGAATTTGATCAACACCGCGCAAAAGGAATTCAGCACCCACTGCAAAAAGCGTATGGACTTACATGTCGTCCGGTCGCGCATGACAAGCTAGATGTTTGGCGTGAAAATTTTCAAGGAGTTGAGTATCACGACGCAAAAACTGGGTTGACGATTTCGGGCGCTATCGATGATTTGTGGATTAATGACGCAACACAAGAGTATGTCGTTGTTGATTACAAGGCGACCGCAAAGGAGGCGCCCGTTACAGAGCTCAACGACACATGGCATGACGGATATAAGCGTCAGATGGAGGTGTATCAGTGGCTTTTGCGCAAAAACGGACTGCCCGTGTCAGACGTTGGATATTTTGTATACTGTACGGGGCGTATGGATGAAAAAGCGTTTGACGCACAGTTAAAATTCGATGTGCATCTCATTGCGTATGCGGGAAACGATGCGTGGATAGATAAGACACTTGTAAATGTCAAAAGCTGTCTAGACAACGCGCAAACACCAAAGGCAGGAGAAGCGTGTGATTACTGCGCGTATCGAGAGGCGACACGTTCACTCGAGCATTAGACACCTTTCTTCGTCTCAATCGAAATAAGCTGTTCGAGACGCCGCACATCGGCGAGAAGCGCGGAACGATCCTTGTGAAAAAGCACGACGTTCAAAATAGCTTTGCCGCCATGTCGCGCAAAGCGCGCGCGCTCACCAACCTTTTTGCGCTGATTCAAATCCTTGATGGATTTCAGTTCAAGCGCCTTTTTGACCCCCTTGATTTTGGTGATCACCCCTTCTTTTTCAGGAAAGAATTCAATGACCGCCGTATACCCGAGGGGTTTTCGCGCCAAAATAGGTTTTTTTGGAATGCGAATGAGGATGTCATTGAGCGAGTGATTGAACCCGTACGACAGTTCATACATACGGACACGATTTCCCCCGATGCGAGGTCCGCACTCGATCACGCGCCATCCTTTTTCTGTGCGCATGAGCTCGATGTGCGCCGTGGTGCTCCGTAACCCGAGCGCATGCACTGTCTTGTGTGCGACCTCTTCTGCCTTTTTGATAGATGCGGCAGAGAGCGCCGTTGGTGTCACACGAATATAGCCGAAGAAATCTCCTTTACCGGCAGCATATCCCGTTTTGATATGCACGATAGGGCAATGAAACACTCGCCCACGGCTCGTGACATACGAGTCAATCGAATACATATCGCCCTCCATAAACTCCTCAACCAACACACGCGGTTCCTCCGGATTTCCTTGTTCCTTGTAGAGTCTGCGGATTTTTCTAAACGCCGTTCGAAGGGCCTTTTCGAGCTCGTCCTCATGGTAACAAAGTGTGACCAACAAACTTGCGGCCAATCCCGTGGGCTTCATGACAAGCGGAAAACTCACACGCGACAGAATCTTTTTGATGGATGAGGCGTGCGCGTTGTCGACGATCGCGAACTTTGGCGTGATGGTTTTGTCGTACGCGTAAAACCGCTTGCGCATTTCAAGCTTGTTTGTGGACCATGCGAGAGAGTCCACGGTCGGCGTACGCAAATAAGGCACGTGTGGAATCACTTTGCGAAACTGCGCGACGTGATATTCCCCGCGACACGTAATGGCGAGCAAGCGATCCTTGTACGGCATGAGTGCACGCGTGATCTTCGACGTCGATTCAAAGTCAACAGGAATCAAGATGTCGATGTGTGCTTTGACCTGCTTTTCCGCGGTTTTCGGCTTGCGCGAGTCGTACATCATGGCGGAGTACACCTTGAATCCAAGCATTTTTTTGAGTGCCGACAGGGACGCGACAACGTCTTCAGGGACGTTTGAAACAAAAAGAATAATGTCTTTTCGTGTAGGCCGGCGGCTGGATGAGCGTTTAGGCATATGGGAGATGGTCACTCAAGTGAGCGCGTATACTGTGGGCTGGAGTGTTGGATGACGGTACGCGGGAAGTGCGTCCAACGACGCAATATAGGGCGCAAGCAATGTGTCGAGTTCCTCAAATGAGGATACGCGAACCAGTGCACTGCGCAATTCCTTCGCACCATGAAGACCTTTCATATACCATGATACATGTTTTCGGAATGTCACGATGCCGCGCGCTCCATATTGGTCG
>CAZDJC010000077.1:1245-3066 GCA_964505655.1 uncultured Gammaproteobacteria bacterium | reverse complement strand
TTCGACGGAAACTCGTTTGTTCACTTGTGCGACGTGTAGAGCACGCGCTTATGGGGATGCTCACGGCGCCATTTGTTGAGGGCAAAGACGAGTTGGATGGCGCGCGCGTTTCGGCGTTTCTTGACCGCGCGCAGGAATGTGCACCCGAAGCGCGCGATCTTCTTGAGTTGTCTCCGTGGCCACTTCGTTACATGCTCATAGGCACGGATCACGGGGATGCGCGTTTGAATCGGTGGCACGTGCTGAATCTTCTCGATCTTGCACGTGTGGAAGTTCCCCCTGATCTTGTTTCGGACCTTCCGAACTTTGTGACGCGCGCTCCGACAAGGAGCATGCCGACTGACATTGAAGACGCGTTGAGAAGTCTCCGAGGGAGCACGCTTACGGACGTACAAGGGCGCTTAGCATACAAAAAATCGTTGTGCCACGAGGTGCTTGATTATCTCAAGCAACGATGGCTATGCGATCCGCAGTACGACGTGGTGTTTTGGTCGCGTATATTTGCGCACGATGAGGAGGAAGTCGAGCCGGATCTTGCGAACATTCCAGTCGGTCTTCAGTGGCTTAATGAGCCAAAGGACAAACCCGATAGCGGAGATGAGGAGGAGGACGAAGAAGAAGGGAATAAGAAGAAGGGCAAAAAGGGCGAGCAAAAGCCTGCCGACAAGCGCTCGCGTGCGGCAAGTGACGTGTGGAAGCAAATGCGCAATGATGAAGCGCCAGCTGTTGCGCGCGCTAAAGAGTTAGCGCGCAAGGCGTTTGAGTATCCATCCAATCCCACGACGCGCTTCGAGCTTTGCAAGACGATCGAAAAAATCTATGGACGCGCGGCGCCGGACGTGATGCGCACGATTGACCGCATGTGTCAGATTGAACTTGAGACATTCAGCATGAGTGGCCTTCGCGCGGCATGTGGGCTTCCATTCTTGGAAACAACAGTGACGCCTACCGTTTCGTACCCACGCAAGCCACGTGATGTCGTGGACCGCAGGATTTCACCACGTCTCACGCCCTTATTTCAGAAGGCGGATGGCCTGCGCAAGACGATGCGTGAATCGCCGCGTGCGCAAAAATTGCGCGCATTGATGCGCGGTGTGCCAATTATGCTTGCGCGGTTGCGCTTGGAGTATGACGCGCGGCGCAGGGAACTCGTCCGTGCACAACGGGCATGTGACCAACTTCAGCGGGCCTCCTAACAGCCCGCTTTGTTTTTATGCTCATAGCAAATTGCATTGACAGGATACAGTTTTCTAGGTAACCTCACCTGTGTTCGCGGGTGCGGACAGAATCACGGCATACACGTGACACACGATCAAACAGCAGCACATAGCACACGTTCTGATGGTCAGCTCATTGTTGGGGGAGTGAAGAACCCTTCGGAAATCCGTCCACACGTCTACCTTCGTTCGACGGACGATAGAACGCCCGAGTGCCATTTGACGGCACGACAAGTCGCACTCTATGAGACGGTCAAGCTCGCCGTTCACATGCTCGTGGCGGAATTCGGCTGGCCGCGAGGAAACCTCATCGTTTCCACTCTCATGAAGCGCATCGTTCTCTTCTATTGGCCACATGACAGTAACCCGGCCGCCTACACGTCGAAATTGAATGGGCTCTGCTGGAACATGATCGAGTGTAAGGGTCGTTCCGGCAGCTCGTATGTGGTGGAAGACGTCGCGTATCGTTTGGGGAGTGCGCGTGATGGTTCCGTCAGTTTGATGTCGGATTCCCAACTGCGAGAAACCATTTGTGGGATGTGGCCGCGAGCCGAAAACCACGAAGCGATCTTGAGGTTTTTCCAGCTGAAGTCGTGCTCGGAAA
>CAZDJC010000077.1:0-1145 GCA_964505655.1 uncultured Gammaproteobacteria bacterium | reverse complement strand
TCACGGAAGAAGCCGTTGATGCGCTCATCGAGCGGCGTCTCACGCATGTGATGGGTCGCATCATGAAGCGGCTGCAAGACGAAGAAGGTGTTCGCGAGGAAGAACGCATGGCGGCGGAGCGGGCACTCGCGCAAGCGCGGGAGAAGGAACGGGACGCCCGCATGCGTGTCTTGGTGGCGGAAGCCCTGCAAGCCGCTCTTGCTGACGGGGAAGATACAAAGTGAGATTCTGCTTGGCGCCCTTGACATGGGGCGCCAAATTTATTTGCAACTCAAGCGTGCTTTGCTATCATGACTTTCGCGAGAGCCATTATTCATAACGAACTAGTATGGGTCTTTGCGTTTCATGTAACGCGCCCGTTGATGAGGGCGAGGAGTTGTGCCGCGACTGCGCAAAGGACGCAGGGGCGGACACGGACAGTGCGAGTGAGTCAGGCGACTCTGCCGACATGGATATGGGCGGAGGTGATGACGGGGCTGAATAGCTCTATGCAAAGGCACCGGCTGCAAGGCCGGTGTTTTTGGTATAAACAGGATATCAGTTTGCTGTTGACAGGAAACGCGTTGAGAGATACAACTTCGGCGGAAGACCATTGACGTGAATACGCAAATCTTTCGAGCGCTTCTTGCGAGTTGTGTTTTGATGATGGTCTGCGGAGTTGGCTCCGCGCATGCAGACGAGTGGCGCGGCATGCAGATACTCTCCGCGGTGCACGGGACGTCCAAACCGATCGATGTGAAGGAGCACGTAGCGCTACGCGGGTCGGCGCACCTGTTTTGGCAACCCGATTCCGGGGCGCATGCCTTCTTCGGCTATGTTGGACCGAAATTTACGTTCAGTGACCAAAACGTCTGGATCGCGCCACAAATTGGCGTTGTTGGTCACTGGACGAGCACTGGCGGGAGTGCATTTCTTGTCTCGTGTTGGGCGGTACTCGGTAACGAACGCATCTCCTTTTTTTTGGAGAGCGATGGGTACTTTGCGCCTGGGGTGCATGACTACTATGGCTTCTATCTCCTGTCGTGGAAGCCGAAGCCAGGAATTCCAGTTGCTCTGCATTGGCATGTGGAGATGTTGAGCTTCGTGGCGATCACAACCGGTCCCGGAGTGTCCGTGGGGCTTGGCCCATTCGAGATCGGTGTTCA
>CAZDJC010000076.1:0-3102 GCA_964505655.1 uncultured Gammaproteobacteria bacterium | reverse complement strand
CGCGAAAAAATCCAGTCGCGCAAACGATACACAACTGATCGCTTTCCTGTCTTTGTTTCTTCGAGCCACGCTATTGCTTTCGCAATTGCCTTTTGATTGAAGAGACCATCAAGAAACTGCGAGTCCTTGTGCGGGCCATCGCCAACATAGACATCCGCGTCCATCAAATCGATGCGCGTGCCATTGTCTTCCAACGTAAACCCACGCAGTTCTCGGATCGCGTCGTAGTCTCTTTGCGTCCCGACATGTGCTAACGAAAGCACCTCAATAACTTTTTCAACGCTTGACGTTTGAATGATGTACAACTGAACATCCGGCGTAATGTACTCTCGTGCCTTCCCTAACTCTTTTATTGCCGTGGCGGCAGAGGACACATCTTCGTCGTATAACAGAACTTCGAGCTCTCCGCCACCCTGTTTTTCGATGACGCGTATGATGGGAAGACCAAACGCAAGCGCAAAAGCGTGATCACGTTCATCGTGCGCCGGGACTCCCATAATGGCGCCTGTTCCGTAACCCGGCAACACAAAGTCGGCGACAAATACAGGAATTTCTTTCCCGTCAGCGGGATTCACAGCTGTTACACCTTCAATCTGTACGCCGGTTTTTTGACGCATGGCGCCGCCACGTTCAATGTCGCTTTTCCTTTTCGCTGAATCGATATACAACAATACTTCTTTCTTGTTCTTCGCCGATATCAGCAGCGTGTCCATACGTTCAAATTCTGGAGCCAGCACCAAAAACGACGCGCCAAAGATCGTGTCAGGACGCGTAGTGAAGACTGTCACAACTATGTCCGACAAAGGTTGCTTCGCCGCTCCGCTCCTCGTAATGGCAAACTGGATTTCCGCGCCTTCTGTGCGTCCAATCCAATCCTCCTGCTGTTTCCGAATTTTTGGAAGATAGTTTACGGTTTTCAAATCCTCCAATAGCCGATCGGCATATTTTGTAATCGCGATCATCCATTGTTCCTTTTCCCGCTTTTCAACCGGACCACCGCAGCGCTCACACAGACCGCTCACAACCTCTTCGTTTGCAAGACCAATTTTGCAACGCGTACACCAATTGATCGGCATCTTTGCCTTATAGCACAACCCCGCTTTGAAAAATTCAAGAAACATCCACTGCGTCCATTTGTAATAATTGGGATCCGACGTGTTGACTTCGCGCGACCAGTCGAACGAAATGCCGAGCGACTGCAGTTGCCGCTTGAATGTGGCGATGTTTTCCGCGGTTACTTCCTGCGGCGGACGCCCCGTTTTGATGGCAAAGTTTTCTGCGGGTAATCCAAATGCATCCCATCCGATTGGATAGAGTACTTCATACCCCTCCATGCGCCGTTTGCGCGCGATCACGTCCATCGCCGTGTAACTGCGCACATGCCCCACGTGCAAACCAGCACCCGATGGGTACGGAAATTCAATGAGTGCGTAAAACTTTGGCTTCTCCGACGCGTCGTCTGCCTTAAAAAGACGCTCGCGTTGCCAGCGTTTCTGCCACGCGCGATCAATTTTTTTGTGGTCGTAAGACATGCCCGACTATCCTAGCACACTTGTAAAGAGATTGCCTCGTCTGCATCGTTGACAGAAACTGGTCGCCATGCAAAACTCCCCTCATGGTCGACCCTTACAAGATTCTCGTCGCAATACTTTTCGTGATGTTGTTTGGTGGATGCGTGTGGCACGGCTTTCTTATCAAGTGGTTCGTGCAAAAAGAGTACCTATCGCACAACAAACAGTTCTCCATGTTGTACTCTGCAGTGATTGACTTGATTGGCGTACCGATGTTCCTGTTATTTCTTTCAAGTCATGAGGCATCCTTAAGTGGTGCACTCCTTCCCATAACCATCACCGGCCCACTTATCCTCGTCACGCTCGGCCTCTGGATAAGTGGTGGATTCGCCTTGGCAGAAGGTCCGCGCTACATCCGCAGATGGCGTCTACAACGTGGCGCATCACGTGTTCACCCAACGCTCTAAAACACCGGCTCGCAAAAGCCGGTGTCAATTTTATATGGTTGTCATGGCATGCTCAATGCGGCGAAGCGCCACCACATGCGCCGCGGTGCGAAGCGGGATAGACAACTCCTCGTGCGCTTTCCACATATTTGCGGCACCCGCAACCATTGTCTCGCGCAGTTTCTCGCGAACGATATCGGCGCTCCAATGTTCGTGCGCGCGATTTTGTTGCCACTCAAAACACGAAACGGTAACGCCTCCAGCGTTGGCAAGACTGTCCGGAATCACGACAACACCGTTCTTTTCAAAAAACGCGTCCGCTTCAGGCGTCGTTGGGCCGTTTGCTAATTCTAGAATGACGCGCGCTGCCACGAACGCGGCATTACCTTCGTGGATCGCATTTTCAAGCGCCGCCGGCACAAGCACGTCGCACGCAACGCTTATTATATCCTCACACGCTTGCGTTCCCGGCGTTCCCGAAACACTTCCCGTTTCCTTTTTGTGTTGCAGGACGGCGGCAATATTCAAACCACTCTCATTGGTGACGCACCCCGTGGAATCAGACACCGCAACGACACGATATCCGTCATCGCTCGCAAGCCGCGCAAATGTCCCTCCCGCATTGCCAAAGCCCTGAATGGCTACGCGCGCACCTTGTGCTAAACCCAATCGCTCACGCAGAGCATTCAACACAACAAGCCCGCCTTCCGCCGTCGCCTCCCCGCGCCCTTCCGACCCTCCGTGCGCCAACGACTTCCCCGTCACCACCGCGCCGCTCACGTCCCCCGTTATCTTGCCGTATTCATCGGCAATCCAATCCATTTCCCGTGTTCCTGTATTCACATCCGGAGCCGGAACATCGCGTTCGGGTCCAAGCACGTCTCCAAACACGCGCGCAAACGCGCGCACCAAACGTTCCAATTCCGCCTCCGACCATTCCTTCGGATTCAGTACGACACCTCCCTTCCCGCCCCCCAACGGCAAATCCGCGCATGCCGTTTTCATTGTCATCCACGCCGCAAGCGCGCGCACTTCGTCCAGATGCACCTGCGGATGAAAACGAATCCCCCCTTTATATGGACCGCGCGCACGGTTGTGCTGAACACGATATGCGGGGACAAACTCCAGAATGCCGCTATCGCGCC
>CAZDJC010000075.1:0-3120 GCA_964505655.1 uncultured Gammaproteobacteria bacterium | reverse complement strand
TCCGCGAGACGTCAAAGTGTTTCTGTTGTGGGTTGAGGTTCTCGAGATGCGCATTCCGCACCGCACGGCCGTTCCACACTTGAATGATTATGTGCGTACACCGCGGGCACAGGAACCTCCTGTGACGATTGAACCTGACGAGAATCGTGTTCGAACGCTTTCCTCGACTCCTCGCACCGGCGCTCACTAGGCGCCGGTGAAGTTTTGCAGGTCTGTGTTGACCGCGAAAAAAAGAGGCGGTACACTGTGACGCGCTGGATGCAGAGCATGGGAAGTAGACGCAGCATCGACGCAATCATCGTGACTCCGGTCATGTTAGAGTCGCAGCTCAAACACTTGTTGCGGGAATGGGGTATCCACACGGCCGACGTTGTTTCGACCTTGAGCCCCATGTCTGAATTGAGTGATTTCTGGCGGGGGAATTGTTCCCCGGATGGATTGGGCGCCATGCTTGAAGAAGCCATTCTTTTTGCAACGGTCGCGCACAGTCCACAGCGCATTGTGCTTGTGTCGGATGAAGACGATTTCGCGGAGCGCACGGCGATGTGCGCCGCGCACTTGCGAGAAAAGATCCGCCAAGAACAGTTGGTGTGCGATGTGGAATATCGATGTGTGACAACGTCCATTAACTGGGCGTGTGTCCTTGGTCTCACATGCATCGATTGGAGACTAGGTTGTGTATTGGACACGGTCGACCCGGAGCAAACGGCTTGGCTCCGTCTTCCCGGTATTGACGGAACGCTTGCCTCAGGCGGGCCACATGCAGCAGCCATTCTCCGCGAAGTGAGACATTTGGTAAGTCTCACGATGCGGCACGCTTCCGTGCGCATTGATCCACACGCGGATTGTCTTGCGCGCTCCGTGCGCAATGGGCTCCTTGTTCTGGGCGACCAAGAACGGCACGTGCAAGACGCACACGTGATGCGCGAAGATCATCTCAAGGCGCTGCAAATTCTTGCGAGTACCGGGATCACGATGAAGAATGAAACCGGTGTCCCTGCACGCCGCTTTGTTGAAACGAATCCACACGGATTCCAACTGTTGGACTACTAGAGTCTCTTGGCCTGCCGTCTTGCGGCGGGTCATTCGTTTTTAGAAACGATTGACGCCTTACGCAATTCTCCGTATACTCTCGCTGCTTCAGACTTGGTTTGTCTATTCATGTTGAGTCTCATTTTCAAAATCCTTCGGACGCGCAGATGTACGGTCCCCGTCACGACAGCCGACCGCGAGCAAGCGGAGATGATTGAGATTGGCCAGAAAATCCAAAGACAAGTGAAAAAACTTTTTCACGGATCGCTTAGCATTCGACAAGTAGATGCCGGTTCGGACAATGCGTGCGAGCAAGAGCTCGTCGCGCTCTCGAATGCCTATTATGACGTTGAACGCTTCGGCATTCATTTTGTTGCGTCTCCAAAGCATGCGGACATGTTGTTTGTCACGGGTCCTGTTGCGCGCAACATGGAAGAGCCGCTTCGGCGCGCCTACAACGCGACGCCTGACCCCAAGATTATTGTCGCAGTGGGGGACGATGCGATCGATGGCGGGATGTATCGCGGCTCGTATGCCATTGCGGGCGCAGTTGGCGATGTGATCCCCGTGCACTACGGAATTCCTGGGAACCCACCGTCACCAAAAACCATTCTTTGCCATCTGTTGAACATTCTAGACACGCACGAACGAGCATCCGGCAAAGTATCATGATATGTTGAGCGCCGTAGCATCTCAATTGGGATTCGTCGTTTTGCTCTCGCTCTTTTTGGCAGGCGCATTGGGCGCGCTCGTTTTTCAAAAAAAGGATGCGCTCGCGAACGTTTGGAGCCACGGTTTCGCAACAGTAGGATCCGTGTGGGGCGTGCTCTTTTCACTTTCGGTGCTGACGACGGGGCGCGATGTTGCATTCTCAAGCGGCGCGTTTGTCTTTCCGCTCTTTTCGCTATCAGGGAGCGTGGACGCACTCAGCGCTTTTTTCATCTTTCTCATCTCACTCATAGCGCTGTTTTGCTCGATCTACGGATTCGGCTACGTGAAGCACTACTTCAAAAAGTACAATATCGGCGCGCTTGGGTTTTTCTACAACCTGTTTATCGCAGGGATGCTGTTGGTTGTGAGCGCTACAAACGGCCTCTTCTTTCTCGTCGCGTGGGAAATCATGTCGATTGCATCCTATGTGCTCGTGGTCTATGACGCTCGGGATGCCGACAACGTCAAGGCCGGTTTTTTGTATCTCGTGATGACGCATGCGGGCACGGCATTCATCGTGCTTGCCCTGCTTTTGCTCTACGTCCAAACGGGTTCCTTTGATTTTGAGGCCATTAAAGCAGGCGCTGCGCTTATTCCTGCTTCCACAAAAAACATAGTGTTTGTGCTTGCGATGATTGGCTTTGGCACGAAATCCGGAGTGATCCCGTTTCACATTTGGCTTCCAAGCGCGCATCCGGCGGCGCCGTCGCACGTTTCGGGTCTCATGTCTGGCGTGATGATCAAAACGGGTATCTTCATGATGATCAGATTGTTTTTGGATGTGCTAGCGCCCGTGCCGCTTTGGTGGGGGCTCGCGATTCTTGTTGTTGGAGCCGTTTCGTCGCTTTTGGGCGTGCTCTACGCGCTGACGGAGCACGACATCAAGCGATTACTCGCGTACCACAGCATTGAAAACATCGGGATTATTTTGTTGGGGGTTGGGAGCGCGCTCGCGTTTATGTCGCTTGGCATGCCTTCGCTTGCCTTGCTTGGTTTGATCGCCGCCTTGTTTCATACGTTAAACCATGCAACATTCAAGTCGTTGCTGTTTTTGGGCGCGGGATCGGTCATCAACCAAATGCACACACGTAACATGGAGGAATACGGTGGGCTTATCAAACGCATGCCGCAAACGGCTCTGTTCTTTTTGGTGGGATCGATGGCTATTTCTGCGCTTCCACCGTTCAATGGATTCTTCAGCGAATGGATGACCTATCAAGCGTTGTTTCAGGGAATCGCCTCGTTGCAGTTTGCCCCACAGTGGATCCTCATCTTAGCGGCTTCGTCGCTCGCGTTTACGGGAGGCCTTGCGCTTGCGTGTTTTGTCAAAGTATTTGGCGTGACATTCCTTGCGCGACCGCGCAGCGCAGAAGTTTT
>CAZDJC010000074.1:1826-3127 GCA_964505655.1 uncultured Gammaproteobacteria bacterium | reverse complement strand
CAAATTTTTGCTCGGAGCCCTGGCGTGAGGTGTCTTGATGACGCTGAAATTCATGTGTGAATGTTTCGCGATTAACCTCCTGTCCCCTTTCGCGCGCTAACTCCTCCGTCAATTCCAACGGGAATCCAAAGGTTGAAAAAAGCTGGAACGCTTCTTCCCCGCCGACCGATCCATGAGATGCAAACAATTTTTCAAACTCTTTCAATCCTTTTTTAATTGTCTTTTCAAATCGTACGACTTCTAATTGGACTTCTTGAAGAATATGCTCTTGTGACTTCGAGAGCTCGGGATATGCGACTCCCAATACATTAATGCATACAACGACGATTGGTTCGAGTACGTATGCTTTTTCGTGTATGCGATGCAACTCGCGGACGGCGCGACGAAGAAGCCGCCGAACAATATATCCCTGATCTTTATTACTAGGTGTCGCGCCATCGCAAATCATCATGACAGCCGAGCGCACGTGATCAGCAACAATCCGCATCGATCGTGTGTGATCGCGATACGCGCATCCAGTCATCTGCTCTATCGCGTGAATGATCGGCACAAACAATTCCGTGTCGTACACGGTTTCTTTGCCTTGTAACACGGCAACCGTGCGTTCAACACCCATGCCTGTATCAACGTTTTTTTGCTTGAGTGGTTGATATGCACCCTGTGGCGTGCGATCGAATTGCATAAACACATCGTTCCAAATTTCAACCCAACGTTTGTCTGAAGGGTCGAATGCACTTGGCGCTCTTTCTATACCGGTCCAATAAAACATTTCCGTGTCCGGGCCTTGAGGCCCTGGATTTTTTCCGCCCGCCGGCCACCAATTGTCTTCTTTTCCAAGGAGCGCTATGCGTGCTTCGGTAATCCCGAGTTTCAACCATACGTGTTTGGACACGTCATCACGCGGCACATCGCTGTCACCTACAAACACACTCACCGCAAGCCGATCAACTGGGATTCCAAGCTCCATTGTCAAAAATGTAAAGCTCCACTGGATGGCTTCTTCTTTAAAGTAATCGCCCAACGACCAATTCCCCAGCATCTCAAAAAACGTAAGATGCGTGTTATCCCCGACTTCGTCGATATCCCCCGTGCGAACACATTTTTGGAAGTTGACAAGGCGCTTGCCCGACGGGTGCGGCTCTCCCTTGAGATAGGGCACGAGCGGATGCATTCCTGCCGTTGTGAACAAGACAGACGGATCGTTTTCTGGGACAAGCGAGGCAGACGGAATATGCGCATGCCCTCGATCGACAAAAAACTGTATGTATTTTTTTCGTAGTTCCTGCGCGGTCATACGGTTG
>CAZDJC010000074.1:0-1726 GCA_964505655.1 uncultured Gammaproteobacteria bacterium | reverse complement strand
CGCAAAAGCGCCTCGTCCGTGTCCTCATGCAACTCAACATGTCCTCCAATCTGAAGCCACTTGTTCAACTTTTTATGATGGATCAACAAAATCTTATCGCCATAGAAAATGTAGGCGCTGACTGTAAAGTCGATCAGTTCGTGGATGTGAGCCATTCTCTAAGATTACGTGCGTCAAACAGTCGCGTCAAGCGCCTCATCGCCCGATTCCCCTGACGTAACCTTTCGGAACAAACGGCGTCGTAGTGCCTGAATGAGCCAAGTCCATTCTTCGCTTTTACACGCCCAGCACACGATTGCGTATACGACTAATCCCCCACCACCCGCAACAAGCCCTTGTCCGAGCACAGACACGAATGTCGAAAGTGGAACGATAAATCCGTACAACTCTTTCAGCGATTGAATCATGAGGCCTGCAACAACCGCGGCGCCAAGCGACGTAGCCATCATGCGGATAAGCCGCGCGTCATCCATATCTTTCACGTACGTCCGGGCGATTATCCATAGCAATGCGCACTGAAGAAGGCTCGCTAGCGAGAATCCGGCCGCAATCCCAACAACACCCATGCTTGGCACAAAATAGAGAGCGGCCGCGATGTTCACCGCGGCCGAAAAAAGCGCGATGAGCGTAGGGATGAGGGTATTTTTGTACGCGAAGAAGACACGAACAAACAGCGGGATGAGCGCCTGTGCAAACAGACTCAACGTGAAAAACGCGAGCACATCAGCTGTGACGATCGTTTCATTCCAGCCGAAGGCCCCCGCGCCAAGCACGACGCGCACAATCTGGGCACGCAAAAGTAGGAAGACGACGCTTAGCGGGAGGATAAAGAAGAGGATAAGACGCGTTGTTTGAGACAAAATGGTTTTGACATGTGCGGCGTTGTTTGCCGCGACGCCCTCGCTCAATCCAGGGAATGCCGCAATGGCAAACGAAATACCGATCATGCCGATCGGTACATATTGAATGTTATGCGCAAAGTGAAAGATCGTGACGCTTCCAACAGCAAGGAGAGACGCAATCGCCGTCATCACGATGAGATTCAATTGCGTAATTGCAAGCCCCAAAACGCGCGGACCCATCAGGCGAAACGTATCGCGCACGTTGACGTCCTTCCATGTGAGAAAAAATCGATAGCGCCACCCCGTTTGCCACGAACCAACCATTTGGATGAGAAGGTGCAGCGCGCTTCCAAACACGACGCCCCATGCCACAGCCATAATACCAATCTCCGTGCGTTCAGCGACGATCACGCCCGCGATGATCCCGATGTTGTACAGAAGCGGTGCAATCGCGTAAAGCACAAAGCGTTTGAATCCCTGGAGAATTCCGCCAAACACGCTCGAAAGCCCGAGGAAAAATGTTGAAAGATACAGGGTACGCGAGAGTGGAACGGCAAGCGCAAGCGTCGAGTCCGAAAATCCGGGCGCTAACATCCGCACAAGCGGCTCTGCAAACACGGCGCCAAGCGCCGACAGTGCAATCAAGAGCAAGCCCATGGCATTCAAGATTCTATTGGCAAAGTCAAATGCTCCATCATCCTTTTTCTCGTGCAATAATTTCACAAAGATAGGAATGAACGACGCAGAAAGCGCGCCCAACACGAGAAAACTGTACACGAGATCGGGCACACGAAAGGCGGCGTAGTAGGCGTCAAGTGATGCGCTCGCGCCAAACGTCCCCGCAAGCAACCGATCGCGAATGAGTCCCAATACGCGGCTCGCAA
>CAZDJC010000073.1:0-3153 GCA_964505655.1 uncultured Gammaproteobacteria bacterium | reverse complement strand
TCGACGAAGAACTGTTGGCAGCACTCCCCCTTATCGTGCAACCACTTTTTGGCAACGCCGTTGGCTTTGATCGGCTCGTCGACATCCTCCAAAAGTAATAAAACTATGGCAAACGTTTCAGAAATTAAGCGCGGCATGGTCATTCGATGGAAGAATGACTTGTGGTCCATCGCCGCTTTCCAACATGTGAGCCCCGGAAAGGGCTCGGCGTTTACGCGCATCAAGCTCAAGAATCTGACAAACGGCAAGAGCGTTGAAAACACGTTCAAAGCCACAGAAACCCTTGAGTTCGTGGACGTTCAGCGCAAAACCATGCAGTTTTTATTCAACGACGACATCACCTACACCTTCAGGGACAACCGCTCGTACGAACAGGTGGCGCTCGATAAAGATTTGGTGGGCGAGGACGCACAATACTTAAAGGAAGGACTCGAGGTCACCATTTCGATGCACGAGGAAAAGCCCGTTGCCATCCAACTCCCCCAAAAGATCGAGTACACGATCACGGAAACCCAGCCGGCCGTTAAAGGCGACACGGCGTCGGGCAACGTCACGAAGGACGCCAGAATGGACAACGGCCTCATGGTGCGCGTGCCAATCTTCATCAACCAAGGCGACGTAATTCTCGTCAACACAGAAACAGGCGCCTACGCCGAGCGCGTAAACAAATAGAAGTTCGCTCATATGGGGCATGCGCAACACGGTCATGACTAGAAGGAGAGCCGAAAGAGAAAACTGTCATTGCGAGGAGCGCGAACGAAGTGAGGGCGACGAAGCAATCTCTTCTTTGATGTCCCGGCCAAGATTGCTTCGGTCGTAGGACTCCCTCGCAATGACATGGCATGCAATACTCATACTTCGCTCACGCGTGGAGGGGTGAGGCCAAAAATATCAATGAGCACTCCCACAACGGGAGTCCGTTTGTTACAATGTGGGAAATTATGAAACGACGACGTCATAGACGATCACGGTACAACGATCGCCCCGGTCTTTTTGCCCAGCTTTCAAGCGGCGTAAAGCGGGGATTGCTTTTTGTGGGGTGTCTCGCACTTGCCGTTCTTATCATTTTGTCGGCGTTTGGATTGGCAGGCGACGCCGGCGTGTACATTGATCGCGCTATGGCGCTTGCGTTTGGTTGGATGCGGCTTGTAGCGGCGTTGGGACTCATGGTCATCGCCCTTGGCATCGTGATGCCAAACAGCGAGCGCATTACTCCGTGGACGTATGTGGGAATCATCCTCTTCTTTTTGTCGGCAAACGGTCTCATCAACCTCGTCGCGCTGCGCAATCAGGCCGTTTCAGAACGCGTTCTCATGGGAGCCGGCGGCTATATTGGACTCGTGTTTGAACGCTTGGGCACAATGACACTTGGATTTTGGGGCACAGTCGCGGTGCTTGCGGCGTTTCTTGCCGCGTCACTCCTCCTGCTCTTCCATTCAACATGGAAAGACATGAGCGCTTTGAAAGAGCGCTGGCAGGGCGAAGATGAGGGACTCGAAGACGAAGAAGAATCGGAATCAGACGAAGATGCGACAGAAGAGAGCGATGAAGACGAAGAAGGCGAGGCTCCAAAACGAAAAACATGGGGTGGACTCATGGGACGAAGGGCACACCACGAAGAAGCGCTGACCGTACCTAAACGCAAAACAAAACGCGCGGCGCTCCCGTTGGATTTGCTTGAATCGCGCTCTCTCACGCCGGACTCGGGCGACATCACACGCAACAGCGAGCTCATCGAAAAGACGTTTGAAAACTTTGGGATATCCGTGGGTGTTGAGGACGTGTCCGTAGGGCCAACGATCACACAGTACGCCATCCGACCGGCGGAGGGAATCAAATTGTCTCGCATCGTCAGTCTCCAAAATGATCTTGCACTGGCACTCGCGGCGCACCCCATTCGTATCGAAGCGCCCATTCCCGGAAAAAGTCTCGTGGGTATTGAGGTACCAAACAAATCCATCGCGACTGTTTCACTGCGGAGCATTTTGGAATCACGTGAATTCAAAAAGAGCGACGCTGTGCTCACAGTCGCGCTCGGCATGGACGTAACAGGCAAAGCGTGGATTGCAGGGCTTGAAAAGGCGCCGCACATGCTCGTGGCCGGCGCCACGGGATCAGGAAAATCCGTGTGTTTGAACAGCATCATCGTGAGTCTCTTGTATCAGCATGGGCCCGACATGCTCAAACTCATCCTCGTTGACCCCAAGCGTGTAGAACTCCCCGTCTACGCCGGTATTCCACACTTGCTTGTGCCACCTATCACGAAGGCAGAGGAAGCCATCAACGCGCTCAAGTGGACGGTGCGAGAAATGGAACGGCGTCTGGACGTTCTGTCCAACTTCGGCGCGCGCAACATCGCGGCCTACAACAAAAAGGCCGAGGAGCAAATGCCCTATATCGTGGTTGTCATTGACGAATTAGCCGATTTGATGGCGACGTCGGCCCGTGACGTTGAAGCCCTCATCGTTCGCATCGCACAAATGGCGCGAGCGGTGGGCATCCACCTTGTGCTCGCGACACAGCGACCGTCGGTTGACATCATCACGGGCACGATCAAGGCCAACATCCCGACGCGCATCGCCTTCGCCGTCGCTTCACAAACAGATTCACGCACCATTTTGGACTACTCCGGCGCCGAAAAATTGCTCGGCCGCGGAGACATGCTCTACGTATGCGCCGAAATGTCGAAGTCGCGGCGATTGCAGGGATCCTATTTGTCCGACAAAGAAATCAAGAACGTCGTGCAAGCGCTCAAACAAGAGGAAGCGCCCGATTACAATTACGATGTCGTGGAAAGCCGAAACGGCAAGGGAGGCGTGTTCGATGTCGCACGCGAAGACGAGCCGCTTTTGGAGGATGCGCTTGAAATTTTGATTGCCTCGGGAAAAGCGTCCACCTCGCTTTTGCAGCGACGCCTCAAAATTGGGTACTCCCGCGCGGCACGCATTATGGATTTGCTCGAAGAGCAGGGAGTGATCGGAGCGCAAGAGGGCGCAAAGCCACGGGAAGTGCTTATCGAGTCCATGGCAGAGTTGGAAGCGTTGCGATCGCGCGATCGAGACCGTAACGAACTCGTGCGCGAACCAAAAGATGTCCGCGATGAAGAGGAGGGTGTTGTTGAAGATTCAGAGGTTTTGGAAGACGAGGAAGAAG
>CAZDJC010000072.1:0-3157 GCA_964505655.1 uncultured Gammaproteobacteria bacterium | reverse complement strand
CCACGCTCGTGTCGTCGTCCGCGGAGGGATCTTCGACACAGCCTGTCGCTGGCCACGTTATGAAGACGTAGGCAAGCGCATAGAAGAAGAACCAAAAGGCAACAGCAATGGTTGCCAAAGAACGATCAGAACGTTGCATTGTAGTGTGCGTAGGCACGAGAGTTCCTAAAAACAAACTAACATATTTGGACGACTTTGTCAATCTGTCAACCGTTCTTATCCCCATGTTTTCCACAGCATTTTGTCAGAAAACTCGACACGTCAAAAATCCATTTTGCCCGCCTAAAGTGGGCAAAAACGACGTGCGCACTGCAAACGCACGAACCACGTTTGTCAACGAGAGCTGTACGACGCCTTTTTTATTCTGTCGAGAAAACCCGACAAAAAAATCGCCACTTTTGCACAGCGCGATCGGTTGACGGCCCTTCCCACACGTGGTGCGATGTATGCGTCGACACGAAAGAACGGCACCTCGGTTTTGACCCAGAGCCGTGCCATCATAGAGGACGAACTGCGGGGAGTTTCGCCTTTCAGATGACATGAGCTCACAGAGTGGGAGCAAAACGGACATGTACGGGACGTCGTGTGAGCGATGAGCTCGTTCGGCATCAAGTTGACCCACGGGAGGAGTGTTTTGCAGCAATGGTACTCGAAACATGGGGCTCTTGCCCGCGAGGCGTCTGTGTTAAGCGGCGCGCAGGCGGCTCGGGGCGAGGGCACCATCCTTGACACAAGGACAGGCTCCTTGATCCTTACAAGGTAAAAGCTCATGCGCAAACGCATGCTATTTGCTCAAAAAAGCAGATGGATTTTGGCCGCCATGTTGGCCAATGTGAACGTGCTGTGCGGCTGTTTGGAACGCGCGCACACGCACGAACCGCTCTTTACACTGCCTTTTGAACGGCAGCGTGACTTCGCCGTCTACGACGTTGGCGAAGACACAGTGTGGGTTCCCGCGAACCGTCCGGAAGAAATCCTGGCTCCGCAGGACGCGATCGTGCTGTCGGCGAGGAAAGGCGCCATCCGAATACAGCACTTCGACCGCGAAGCCGTGATGCTTCTGGACGACGTGGACGAAGTGTTGGTGGAAGAGGGCGACCGCCTGTGCGCGGGCGACGTGATTGGCAAATCACAACAAGTGCGTCTTCGGACGTACTATGGAGTGGAGGAGTTTGCCAATCTTTCCGACTTGTCCATGATCCGCGTGATCGAACACAACGTGGTAAAGGACATGTCGGAGATTGAAGAATACGACGTGGTGCACAGCGCGCTTGGAACGGACGCACGCTTTGCACGTCGCACCGACGTCAACCAACGCCCATGCGTGTGGGAAAGCCATGTGGCGGACGAAAGCGCTTCCTCAAGCGAGAGCGACGATGAGGAAGAAGAAGCGACGGCTGAGACTGGAGAACAGCCATGAGGCACGACGTGAAGATGCTCGGACGATTCTGGGTGTCTGGTTTTGTGCTGCTTGTTCTCTGTGGCGCTCACGGGTGCGCGATTCAAGTGTCTGCACCGGGGAGTGCACAGGAAGGCGCCTCGCAAGGCGGCAGCGCGGATTCGGATTCACACGCCAATGACGGCGGCTTCGGCGGCTCGTCTGAACCCATCGTGAACATGCCATTTCCTGTTGGAACGGAATGGCTGTGCACGCAGGGGGCGAACGGATCGTATTCGCACACGTACAACTCAACACGGCACGACGTTGACTTCGATACGCCAAATCCGCCAGCGAGTCTTGCGAACTTGTACGCGCCCACAACCGGCACGGCCTATGTGTATTACAACGCAAGCGGCTTTGGCTATCACGTGAACATCGACCGCGGAGACGGTACGTACGTGGTTCTCGGGCATCTTGCGGAATTCGCCGGAGGACTTACAAGCGGCGCGTATGTGGCGGCCGGAACGTACCTCGGAAAAGCGGGGTGCACCGGCAACTGCACCGGGGAGCACGTGCACCTTGGCGTGCACAGCGGCAATGCATCCTCGGACGCAAACGTGGGCACATCAATTCCGTTCCGCGTATTTGCGG
Organism: uncultured Gammaproteobacteria bacterium; assembly: GCA_964505655.1. Lineage (GTDB taxonomy): Bacteria > Patescibacteriota > Patescibacteriia > UBA9934 > UBA11717 > 2-02-FULL-53-10. Next base: position 1,125 of record CAZDJC010000072.1, on the reverse strand, counting down.
CGGACACGGCGTTCAATGACGGCGCCGAGCCCATTCTCACCGACACCATGGTGTGTGGTTTGTCCGGCGGTCACTGGTATGAAAGCCAATTGTCCGTTGCGCAAAACGACTCTCCAAACGATGCGCAAGATTCGGCAAACGACAACGAACCGTGCGATGACGACGATCACGATGACAACGGTGACGACGACTCGCAGGATTCGCCGCCAAGCGATGACGATGACGACGCTTCCGACGACGGACCGCAAACGGACGATGACAGTCAAGATGACGACGATACGTCGGACGAAGGCGAAAGCTGGCGCGATGTGTGCTGGGTTCCGTCTGGCTTGAGTAATCCTCATGACGGGGAGCTCTGGCTGTGGACGGGCAGTTGGGACACGCTTACCGACTATTCCGGTCCGTTCTCGTCGATCTGTGGGCTTGTTTACACAAGTTCTGGCGCCACCATCGTCTTAAACGGTGAGTTTACGGCAGACGGATTGCCATCTCCGTGGTGGATTTGCGCCAACACGGGATCAAGTCTCTATGTCTACGGGTTTTTCCATGTAGACGGAGAGCAGGCGAGTGTGTGGCCACTCTCAAACGGCGCCAATGGGTGCGATGTCGCACTCGAAGTGCCGTAGCGAAATTGCTCAAAACTCGGCGCGGGGGAACTCCTTCGTGCCGAGTTAGAATTTGCGTGGGCGTGTGTACGGCACATTGTCAACATCCGGTTACGCTTCCATGCTATAATGCAATCAAATGACGCGATTCTTTTCTTCGCACAAGCACATGGCTGTTCCTGTGTTTGCCGCAGGAGTGTTTTTTGTTGCCGCCATGTTCTTTCCACACACGGTGTTCGCCCAAGATTACGGCGCGGCCGCGGACAGCGTCGCGCTTTTGCTTGCCAACCTCTTCTTGTGGGCGGCCAACATCGTAAGTGGTATAGCGTTTTGGCTCATGGAGGTATTGCTCGTGCCCGTGATCTCGTACAGCGACTTCATTGGCCACCCGGTCGTGGAGCGCGGATGGGCGGTCACGCGCAATATTGTCAACATCGGATTTATTGCGGTGCTACTCATGATCGCGTTTGGCACGATGTTTGGCATCGCGCGCATCCACTGGCGCCAGCAAATTCCAACC
>CAZDJC010000071.1:0-3199 GCA_964505655.1 uncultured Gammaproteobacteria bacterium | reverse complement strand
GCTATTTCGATTATCGGACGTCAAAAAGAGCGGCGCCGTTGTTAATTTTGAAAAATTAGACTGGATGAACCGACAATACATACAGCACATGTCAAAGGACGCATTGCGTGGGCGTCTTTTGTCTTTTAACCCGGCGGCGCGCGTTGAAAATCTCGATCGCATTATTGAGGTTGAACAGACACGTATCACCACACTCCAGGATTTGAGTGACGCTGTGACCGCATACAATACACACCCAACATACGAGCCGTCCGCGGTCCTTATTTGGAAAAAGTCAGACGGACACGATGCGATCCGCATGCTTGAAGAAATGAGCGTGTTTCTTGAGGAATTTGGAGAGATTGAGTCACCGCAGCACCTCGAGGAGGCAGTAAAAGTATGGATGCAGGATAGAGAGTTTTTGACCGGCAATGTGCTTTGGCCTGTGCGCGTTGCGCTTTCAGGGAAGGAGCGTTCGGCGAGTCCGTTTGAATTCGTGTATAGTATTGGCATCAGCGAATCCGTGCGGCGATTAAAACAGGCGATACAAGCCCTCAAGCACACGTCGTGAGCCCAGCTATTTTCATGAAAACACAAACATACAAGTATCTTTTCTACGTCATGTGCTCCCTTGTGGTCATCACACCAATGGTTGTTTTTGGACAGACAGATTCTGGTGACGGACTTACACGCGCCATCGAAAATAAACAGGCAGAGATTGATGGCATCAAGCGGAAGATCGGCGGCTACGAAGGTAAGATCCGTCAATTAGAGCGATCTGCTAATCAATTAAGCAACGAGATCGCCATTTTAGAAAATCGCACACAAAAAACACAACTTGATATTGAAGAAAACGAGCTGCACATTTCAAAAACCGAATTAGAGATTCGGCAGCTTGAGCAACATATTCACGACACAGAGGCCGCAATGGCGCGGCATCAGAGCGTCATTCGCTCCGTTTTAAAAGAAATGTACATAGCGGACGATGATTCCACGCTTGAAATCATCCTTGGCAACGAACAATTCTCCGACTACTTCGATCAAATGCAATACTTAGAGTTATTGAATGATGATCTTGCATCGTCCTTGTCTTCGCTGAAGGATGCAAAAGCCACACTCTCGGAAGCACAGACGCTAGAGCAATCGCGAAAAGAACGTTTGTTGGAGATGCGCGAGGCGCTTGAGAGTGCGCAATCACGCCTCGAGAGCGAACAACAGGCAAAAGACGTGTTGCTTGCAAGTACAGAGCGATCAGAAATCCAATATCGTCAGCTCATACAGGAATTGCGGGCGGAACAGCAATACATCAACGCGGAATTATTCCGTCTGCAGGAAACGCTCGAGCAACGCCTGAAAGAGCAGGAGAGCGTCCCTGTTGGGCCAACGGTGCTCTCTTGGCCTGTTTCAAGCCCACGCATCACAACGCGATTTCACGACCCTACGTACCCCTTCCGCCATTTGTTTGAACACTCGGGTCTCGATATGGCGGTTCCACAGGGGTCTCCTGTGCGTGCCGCGGCTCCAGGATACGTCGCATGGACACGCACAGGGCGCAGTTACGGGAATTATATTATGGTCGTGCACACTAATGGCGTGGCGACGCTCTATGCGCACTTGTCGCGTTTTGCAACGGTGGCGGACCAGTTTGTCGAGCGCGGACAGATCATTGGCTATTCCGGGGGTATGCCAGGCACGCCCGGGGCAGGGCTCTCCACAGGACCGCATGTGCACTTTGAAGTGCGCGAGCAAGGCATCCCTGTAGATCCGTACGGGTATTTGGTAAGCAGGTAAGCGACTCCGTGTGATAAAAAGAAAACGTTTTAGCGTCTGACAATATACCTTTTGCGACGCTTATATAATGACGTGCACACTTTGAGGGGCTGTGTGGATACCTAATAACAACGCGTTGCCGCGAGGTTATCCATTATTGCGTAGCAAATTAATCTTGGGATCTGTCGCGTCACGAACGTGACTCTTATGACAGTGAGTCTGTCGACTGTTAAATGTGTCTCCCGATCCACATGCATTTGCATCTCTATCCCCCCTACTACCTTACCCACATTCGCGTGTGTCGTGAAATGTGATGCACTTTATTTACAAAGACGTTTGAACGGGAATGGGATCAGGTGTCATATCGATCACCCACGTACTCGTTGAGCCGATGTTAAACATTCGCAATGATAGCTCGTAGATGAGCGCGCTGATCTCCGCATGATTCGTGATGTTTATTGCAAACGTATAAGCGCCTTCGTTTTCCCTTTCATTGTAGATCCTTCGAAGCGCGGGGATCTCCTTGTTAGCTAATACTGTAATGCGTTCATCCCATGACATACTCTCGTCTGGAATCGCGTCAAACAACACAACTTCTGTGCGCGTTGGGTCATCTGTCGAAACCCAAATGATATTGCCCTCGGGATCCGTCACGCGCACACCCCCCTTCCCTCGTTGTCTCGACTGCAACACCGCTTCGGGGAGCGTCGTTGAAACAACGCGCGTAATGTGATCCGGAAGGCGTCCGTCATCGTCGCGCACGCGCGAACCTGGCGCAAACCATGTCCTCGCGAGAAAAATAATGATCGCCGCTACAAGAATGACGCCAATGTAATATGAGTATGAGTGAAGCCGCATATTCAGTGATAATACAAACGATTTTGATATCGCAGATCAATATACGTTAAGCCGTTCAAGTCAACAAGTTTGTTGGCAAGAAGCGCGTCGAGTTTTCGAAGTTGGGTATCCATGTCGCGTTGAAGCGATACGTATAGTGTCAGTCCCGAATCCGTTATGACATTCAGCCGTTGCTCTTCAATGGCCACCTGCGCGCGCTCGGGCGTTAGCAATGTTTTTGCGCTCACCGATTCGATCGCATACACGATCGAGGCAAAGATCGTCTCATCGATAATTCTGCTCCCAAGGGGCACGTCCCCGTCTGCCGTCCACTCAATGACAGGCACGCTCTGATTCATCAATAATTGGATGCGCTCAATATCATCGATCCGCTCAATCACATAGCCCGTGCGGTCGACCGCAAACACATCGTCTCCGTGCATGAGATAGTATGTACGAACGCGCTCTGAAATTTGCACATGCATTTCCCTTCCCTTTAAGGTAATCGTGGCATCTGCAAGTGGGAATGACTGTACGAGTTTCCCTTTAAGTGTCTCTTCATCAAGTAACCAGCGCTGTGAACGAGGCAACACGTAGGCCCACTTCGAATGCA
>CAZDJC010000070.1:0-3284 GCA_964505655.1 uncultured Gammaproteobacteria bacterium | reverse complement strand
CGGCCACGAGGGCCAACAGGTGGGTCTTGAACTTGTTCATCGCTCTCCCATTCCTACACCGTGCTGGCGTAGGTGTGGCCCTCGCGGGCCGTACAAAGCCGGTTTGAACGGCCCACATGTCTCGGATCCGGCACCATTGCCGGCATGCGAGATCATCACGAATGCCGCGGTACGAGACCGCGTTTGTTGCTATTTCAGTTCCAATTGTATGGAACGCAGGACCTAAGACCCTATGGGTTTCAGATCCTTTTGTTGCGCGACGGACCCCATTGGAGGAGGGCCAATGGGATGCACATCGCGCGACAAAAGCCTCCAAAACCTGCCTCCTTCAAGCCATATTCAGCCATTTCAGAACGACGAACCATATCACGAAAATGTGATTCTGTCAACCCCCAACGAAGCTCGGGCACAGTCGAAGCAAAGTGGGAGCAATGGTTGGCCACAAAAGTAAGCCAAAAACAAAAGCAATCCGCCTTATGGTAGATAGAATCACAGCGAGGAGGAGACGCTATGATGACTATCCACCACAAGAAGGACCGCTTCTAACCTGACTTTATCAAGGGCGTTTTTTCGAGTCAAGGTTGAGGTTACATAGCATTGTCATTGCGAGGAACGAAGTGCGTCTACCGGTGCATGAAGCGGAGACGTTCTTCGGCCTGTTTTGCGCGCACGAGCACAAACGCGGCGCCGCACAAAAATCCGAGGACAAGTCCCATAAAGGCATTCGAAGGGATGTTGGGCCGAACGGGAAATTTGGAAATCAGCGACGCGTCCACTTGGCGAATGCTCAAATCCTTTCCGGACGTGTATTGCCACCCTCGCTGTGTGAGCACAAACGCAATTGCCTCGGCGATTTGTTGCGCCTGCTCTGGCTCCCGATTGTAGACAGACACGGACAACAGCCCCGTGCCGCGCGCAACACTTGTGTCCACCATCCGCGCCCATCGTGTGCGCCTGCGAGCGGGCTGGCGCTCCTCCGACGGAAACTGCGATTCGTCGATGTTGTACCCTGCGTCGAGCACCTGTTCAAAAAACGTGGACGTAAAAACGATGCGCGCCAACTCGTCAGCGATGCGCTCGGAACTCCGGCTCGCCGTATACGCGTCGGCGCTCACGACGTTTTGCGTAATGAGAAGCCGCGTAGACGCGCGATATTCCAAAGGGCGCAAAAAACTCAACACGACACCCAACACTAAACCGGACACGGCAAAAAGCACCACGGTAGACGCATACCGGCTCAGAATGTTCCACATGCGCTCGCTTGTCATAGATGATCTCTCTCTAGTTTATCACAATACAATTTCCACCGTTTCCTCTTTGCGCACGATCGTCAGTTTCATAGACGACCGCTCGAATGTGACAAAATGCTCACCAAACGGCAAAGACGTTACCGACTGTCCGTTCACGTGCGTCACGATATCTCCTACTTTCACGCCCGCTTGCCCTGCTAAACTGCCGCGCACAACCTCTAGCACCTCGTATCCATCCCTGTCCGTTTCATCTTCTGTGCGGAGCGTGCGCGTGGTGTCCGCCACACGAAGCCCGATGCGCGTTGGCTCAAACGGCTCTTCAGACAAAAACGCTTCCGAGAGATACCCCGAAAGCGTATGCCACGGACGGACATAGTCGTCCTCCATCACGCCGACAAGCGCTCCCGACGTATTGAATACGGCGGCGCCTGCAAACGCATCAACGGGTTGATCTAAACGATAACGCCGCCACAGCGTGTCAGACGATTCGACATCTGGCACGAGTTCAAGCGGTCGCACAGAAGACACAAAACGCGCGAAAAGACCGTCCACGCCGGCCACCATGACCAAGTCACCATCTTTGAGCGCTTCCGATTCGCCAAAGGTCACCACCGAGCCACCGCGTCCCTCAACGCGCACAAACGCAAGATTGGTTCCGGGAATCACGCGTGCGATTTGAATTGGCGCCACGCGCGACTCCAAAACGAGCCCATACGCCGTCGTCGCGACAGACCGCGGCACGAGCGCCCATCCGTCGGATGTCATGAGAATTGCCGAGGCAAACACCGTTCTCGCATGCTCATCCGCGCGCGATACAACAGCCGTAACGCTTTTGCGAGACTCTCGTGCGCGATCAACTCCTTCAAACAGATCAGGCGTCGACGCACGAGACAATCCTTCAAATGATTCCGGAATGCGCCGCAGCGCCTCGGCGTATTCGTTGACGGAGCGACGCGCAACATTGGCACCGACGATGCCAGCCATGAATGCCACCGCGATAAAACCAACTGCAAGCCATGCAATCTTCGCGCGTGTCATACCCATTTTGCCGATAACAACACAAGCAGCAAAAACACCGCTCCTGTGACGGCATAGTGTTTGAGCGCCGAGGAAGATAGCTTCTGCAACAAGCTTGAACGCACGATTCCTAAAAAGACGTAAAACGCAACCGCCGTGGCGGAAGCGTTCACGAAAAAGCTCGTCGGCAAAAACGCAACCGCCACAAACAACTCCATAAGAAGCAGCCCTCCCAACAGCGCTCGAGAGATAGCGATGTTTGACGCAATTTTGCTCACCCACAGTGTTTCAAACACAAACACGGAGGAAAGAATGAAAAACAGGACGGCGAGAATCCAAACGGGAATGTGCAAAAATGTGTTCAAGCCGTAGAACACGGTGGAAAAAAAGTAGACAGAGGCAACATGAAGAACGATGGACGTGTGTTCAAGCGCGTAGGGTTGATAGAGCCCTGGCGCGTGGACAAACCGAAACACATGTTCAAGATAAAACGCGACAAAGATCGCAACGGCAACCGAAACAGTGACAAGCACCCACTGCGTTTCCAAAAACAGCATGAATCCAATCGCGGACGCCACAAACAACACGGGCGTGATCGCAAGCAGTCCCCACTTTTCCATGTCCGTCCCCCATCCAGACATCACGCCCAACCCCCACAACACAATAAGTAACACCGCCACACCCCACGCCCAAATATAGGATTGGGCAAGCACTAAAAACAAAAGGCCGAGCAACACGAGCCCTCCCACAAGAATGGGTAAAATTCGTTTGACGAGAATCATTTGGTAGGTGCCGGAGTAAATTTAATGATGAGCGCTCCCTCTTCTACACGAACGGCCGTCACGCGTCCAGCGCTTGCATACTCATCAATGGCGTCGTTTAACATCCCTGAAAAAAGGTCGTCGAGTTGAAGCGCTTCGAGGCGCTTCACACGCAATGTTCCAAGAGACAATGAGACAACGTGCACGCCAAGCGATCCGTCTTCGTTGAGTTGTGGCTCAAGCGTTACAACAACGG
>CAZDJC010000069.1:0-3328 GCA_964505655.1 uncultured Gammaproteobacteria bacterium | reverse complement strand
CGTTGCGCATCGCGTACAAGGAAACACGCGGCACCATCAAAAAGGAAGATGTTGTCGTGTTGCGCAACGAACCCACCATCACACTGCGACAACTCAATGACTTGTTTGTGCAGGTCGTGGGCGAAGACGTTGTGTATCCCGCAACGGAGGGAGAGGTCACGCGCAACCGCATTCATGGATTGCCGCTGTCTGTGGATACACTCGCACTGTTTTACAACAAAGACATTTTGGATGCGGCCGGCATTCCGGAACCGCCGACCACATGGGATGATTTCCTCAAACAGGTCATCAAGCTCACAAAATTTGATGCCTCCGGTGGCATCGCGCAAAGCGGCGCGGCGATTGGCACAGGCGCAAATGTGGAGCGATCATCCGACATCGTCTCACTCCTGATGATGCAAAGTGGAACGCAAATGACCTCCTCAAACGGGCAAGCGACATTTGCAAACCCTGCGCCCGGCTCGCGTGTTCCCGCGTCCGCCAACGCCGTGCGCTTCTATACCGACTTTGCCAACTCCACCAAAGAGGCCTACACATGGGATTCGTCGTTCACGAACAGTTTTGATGCTTTTGCTACGGGACAAACAGCGTTCTTTATAGGATACAGCTATCATATTCCGCTTCTTGAGGCACGCGCGCAAAAGCTTAATTACGCCATCGCGCCCATTCCACAGTTGTCCTCCACGCGTATCAACCTTGCTAATTACTGGATCGAAACCGTCTCCAAGAAATCGGCACACCCCGATTGGGCATGGGACTTCATCCAGTTCGCCGCAAAGAAGGACAACGTCACGTCGTATCTTAGCGCCGCGAAAAAGCCAACGGCCTTGCGCGCGCTCATTTTGGAACAACTCGATGATGTACAGCTCGCCGCATTCGCCGACCAAGTGTTGACGGCGCAAGACTGGTATAATGGCACCGATGCTGCGGCAGCCGAGCGCGCGCTTGAAGAGATGCTCGACGATATTGTGGACGGCACCCTTCCGCTTGAAGAAGCGCTCCCCATTGCCCAACAGCAGGTGAATCAGACACTCAAGTAGTCTGGAAGAAACGATTGCTTCGTCACCTCGTCCCTCGCAATGACCGTACTGCGTCATTGCGAGCACAGTAAAACAAAGCGAGGCAATCACATAATAGTTCACGTTTGTGTCACTATGTCGTTTTTGGCGATCCTTCTGGCCCAAAATCCTAATCCGTCCGTCCCTGGCGCGCCGCGCATTCTTCCCGATTGCGCCGTGCAAGGATGTCGCACGCTCGAGAGCGTGCTTGATTTGTTTGGCAACATCGCCGCAGTTATTTTGGGTGTCATTGGTTCCGTTATGTTGGTGATCTTTGTGTACGGCGGCATCCTATACCTCACATCCGGTGGTGAGAGCGCTCAAATCCAAAAAGCACAAAAGGTTATCACGGGAGCCCTCTGGGGACTCGCGTTCATCTTCGGCGCCTACACCGTCATCACCTACGGCGCCTCGGCGCTTAAAGGCGAGAACGATTACTTAAACACAAGCGGAACATACGCCGTATGTGACCGCGAAGGATCGGTGGGTACCGCGTGCGGCCCAAACAGCACATGTGTCAATGCGCCGAACGGCGATCCCGTGTGCGTCGAAAACAACAGCGATGCGTATCAACAGTTTGTGGAAGAACAGGCATCCGCAGAAGCCGCAGCAGGCATTGGCAGCGGTCCATCCACACTTGAGAACATGACAGAGAACGAATCAGCGACTATCATTGATGCGCTTGAGGCGCTTCAAAACGAGGAATAAATATGCAGGGACGCAAAACACAAAAAGTTCTTGCGCTCGCGGTCGCGATGTTTAGCGTGACGCGCAATGCGCTTGCAGTCTCCCTGTACAATCCGCTCGGCGAAGTCAGCGTTCCCGTGCTCATCGGACGCATCGTTCAGGCCGCATTGGGCATTTCTGGGTCACTGGCGCTCCTCATGTTTGTGTACGGTGGATTTGTGTGGTTGACCTCCGGTGGCGAATCTGCGAAAATTGAGAAAGGAAAAGGAACGCTTTTGTGGTCTTCGATCGGTCTTGCCGTGATCTTTGGCGCTTACTCCATTGTTAATTTCATTCTCACGAACGCCTCCGGTGTAACACAAGGAGGATAAGTATTCACACATATGACGTACGCGTTTGCCAGATTTCAGCAGTGGTTTGCTCCGATACTTTTAAGCGTGCTCGCACTTGGCGGATTGTTGGCGATTGCAGCACCCGCCGTCGTCCCATCCGCTCATGCGCAGGATCTTATTACGGACGAAGAACTGCTCCCGTCCGAATTTTCGGATAACGTCGGTCTTGGACAGACGGATTTACGCACAACGATTGCCCGCATTATTCGTGCTGTCTTAGGCTTTTTGGGGGTGATCGCGTTTGCTATGCTTCTCTACGGTGGATTTATGTGGATGACCGCAGGCGGTAACAACGAACGCGTGGAAACCGCGCAGAAGATCATCGTCGCGGCGGCAATCGGTTTGGCCATCATCTTGTCGGCGTACGCCATCACGAGCTTCGTTGTGAACCAGTTGGTTACCGCAACAACATCATCAGAATAATCGGACAATGACGCATAGGCGAGCGAACGGCTCGCCTCCGGTTATGGTCAGATTCGCCCCGGCTCTCTCCATTCTTTTCAGCGCGTTCTTGGCGCTTAGCGTTTTAATTGTCCGCGCCATCCCGGGAAACGCACAAATCGACGCGGCATCGACGGGGCTCCAGTCCTCCGCACAAACAGCGGGCTACGGCGCAACACCTGTGGACGTTCCGGTCGTCATTGGACGCATCATCAACATCGGCATCGGCATCTTGGGGCTCCTCCTCTTCCTCTACATCATCTATGGCGGTTTCTTGTGGATGACGGCTGCGGGAGACTCGGGAAAGATCGAAAAGGCACAGGGCATGATCTTCAATGCCGTGATCGGAGTGCTTGTCGTGCTGTCCGCCTATGCGATTGCCAATTTCATTATCAATCAATTAACAAATCAACAATCAGGAATTTTGAACCCCTAATATGACGCAAACACGTTTTCATTCATTGATCGCAAGTGGTGTAGCAGTTGTGCTGATGCTCGTTAGCATGATGTCGCTCGTGTTGCCTGCCAACGCACAGTTTTCGGCGGGATCGCCAAGCGGCGCTCTCACGCAAACGGTTGGCCAAACATCGCTTGCAACGGGCGACGCCAACGCGCAAGTATTCAACATCATCGGGCGCATTATCAACATTGTGTTGGGATTGCTCGGCATCATCTTCTTTATCTTTATCGTGTGGGCTGGGTTTATTTGGATGACGGCTGCGGGCGACTCCGGAAAGATCGATAAAGCAA
>CAZDJC010000068.1:0-3481 GCA_964505655.1 uncultured Gammaproteobacteria bacterium | reverse complement strand
GCCTACGCCGCGCAAGGCGCTATCATCCACACGCTTGTCGCCCACCAATCGCGCAAGCAACCACACGAAGTTGGCCACGCGCTTCGCCACGGCTTCCAAAAACTCCCCGCGCTTTTCGGCATCCACCTTTTGGCCTTCGCGCTCGTTGTCGTATGCGTGCGCGTCGCCGTCGCGCTCATCACACACTTCACAAACGTTCCAACGACCATTCTTGTATTCGCGGGACTCGCCGTCGCATTGTTCTTCATCCTCGCCGTCAAATATCTCGCACTGTTCCTTGCTGTCGGAAAAAACCAGTCCGTGCCAGACGCCATCGGCCACGCCATAGCGTCTGTCAGACGCTACCCTATTATCATCCTCGAACACGTCGTTCTGCTCTACCTCGTATTCACTCTTGGGGTCACCGCCTTGTTTTTCGTGACACTCATCATCCTCGTCCCTTTTTACTCGCTCGCATTCGTGACACCGCTGTCACTTGAAACCATGGTCGCAACGGTCGGTCTCATTCCCGCATGGATTGCCGCGGGCGTCATCACGGTGTTCAATTTGAGTGCATGGTCGGCCCTTGCGCTTCGCCTTCTCAAAAAACCACGCGTCCACTCCCAAGTCGTACACACGGTGCGCACCTACTTCCCCACTCGGCGGCCTGCCCGGTAGTACAACCTCCTTGTTGTAACCGCAAAAGTTGAAGAATATGCATCAAATTCATTGTCTAAAAACGATCCCGATAATTTATGGGTGTTCTACTGCCGGGTATGCAAAATAAACCTCCATCCATCGAGGACTTAATGCCCAAGGGCAACAACGCCGCGTCCACACCCGCGGGAAAATCGGAAATCGATTTGACCGCGCAAGAAAAGCTCACAAAACGCATGGCGCACATCACCGAGGAGCAAATCGAGGAGTCCACAAAACGCATGGCGGCGCAAATCGGCGTTGACTACATCAATCTCAAAGGGTTTCCCGTAAGTCCGGAAGCGTTGCGCCTGCTTCCAAAAGAGCAAGCGATAAAACTCAAGGCGCTTCCATTTCTTTTTCACGGAGAAGAATTGCGCATTGCCGCCGTGAATCCGCAAGCGGACGCGGTCAAGGAAATAGCATTTCAAGTCGGCGACCGCGAGAAGGCGCACGCCGCCGTCTACCTCACGTCGGAACAAAGTTTTGCGCAAGGGCTGAAGCTCTACGACACGCTCCCCATGATTCGCGCCATCACAACGGACGTGCAAATCGACGCCCAGATGCTCGCTGATTTCCGCGCGCGCCTCAAGAGCGTGAAAGACGTGCAACCCATGCTCGCCAAAACAAACACAACGGATCTTGTGGCAGTTCTTTTGGCGGGCGCCATCGAAATCAAGTCGTCCGACATCCATATTGAGGCAGAAAAAGATCGGATTGTTGTGCGCTACCGCATCGACGGCGTTTTGCAAGAGGTTGCGTCCATTGAGAGCGAACGCTGGAAACAGCTCATCAACCGCATCAAACTCATTGCCGGACTCAAACTCAACATTGGCGACAAGCCGCAAGACGGCCGCTTCACCATCGCGATCGACAACACAAACGTTGACGTGCGCACGAGCGCGCTCCCAACAGCGTTTGGCGAAAGCGTCGTGATGCGTCTCCTCATGCCAAGCGCCATAGCGTTGGGATTTGAAAAACTGGGATTCCGCGCAGCCGATTTAAAAAAACTCGAGGCCGAGATTGTCAAACCCCATGGCATGATCGTCACAACGGGGCCAACGGGAAGTGGAAAAACAACAACGCTCTACGCCATCTTGACGAAGCTCAACACGGAGGACGTTAAAATCATCACGCTTGAGGATCCGATCGAATACAAACTCAAAGGCATCAACCAAAGCCAAATCGATCACACGAAGGACTACACGTTCAGCAAGGGATTGCGCGCCATTTTGCGTCAGGATCCCGACGTTGTGATGGTGGGAGAAATCCGCGACAAAGAGACGGCAGAGACCGCGATTCAAGCCGCGCTCACGGGACATTTGCTGTTGTCGACCATCCACACCAACGACGCGGCAGGCGCCGTGCCGAGATTTTTGTCCATGGGCGTTGAGCCCGCGCTTTTAGCGCCGGCGCTTCGCATCGTCATGGGACAACGTCTCGCGCGTCGTTTATGTGACGCATGTAAAACACCGATCGAACTCAACGCCGAAACGCTCATGCGCGTCCAAAACATTCTCTCAACCGTGCCACCATCCTCTGGTGAGATCATCGATCTCGCAAAAGCCACGTGGTTTGGACCGAAGGGGTGCGACGTGTGTCACAACAGCGGATACAAGGGGCGCGTTGGCGTCTACGAAGTGCTCGTGGTGACCTCCTCCGTGGAGGAGCGCATCCGACAAGGAAGCGTCTCCGATCAAGACATGCTGGCCATCGGCCAAGAGCAAGGGATGACCACGATGGTGCAAGATGGTTTGCTCAAGGCCATGGAGGGTCTTACGTCGGTTGACGAAGTGTTCCGCGTTGCCGCCGAGTAATTGCGCCGCATGGAAATTCCAAACGCACGCCAATTTCACATCCATCCGTCCCAAATCGGAGACGACATCGTCCACGTTCCGATTGGCGCACTCTATCGCCAGATGCTTTCCGTTTTACGTTTACACAAAGGCGACGGCGTGCGATTTTTTGACGGACTCGGAAATATCGTTGAGGCAGAGTTCACACATGCCGGAAAAGACGGCGCGTTGTTTTCCATCCGAGAGCGCACGCAGCAAACGCGGCGAAAAAGTATTACGCTCGCCATCGCTATTCTGAAAAATGACCGCATGCGATGGGTACTTGAGAAGGCCACCGAATTAAGTGTTGCAGGTATCATCCCCATGCTCACCGAGCGCGTCGTAAAAAGACCGACCGCGACGCCACCGCGATGGCACATCATTATGAAGGAGGCCGCGGAGCAGTCGGGACACGCATGGCTCCCAACACTTGCAGAACCATTGTCGTTTAAAGAAGTTTTGGCATTGCCCCAGAAAAAAATCGTGTGCAGTATGCATGCGCTGCACTCCGTCGAACCGCTCCAAGCGCATGAGCACGTCGTTTTGGTGGGGCCAGAAGGCGGGTTCACAGAGCAAGAATTGGAATACGCCGAGGGGCACGGCGCGAATGTTGTTTCTCTTGGGGAACATCAGTTGCGCGCTGATACCGCGGCGGTCGTCGCCCTCGCGCGACTTTTGTAAAAATGGAGGTTGGAGATTAGAAATTGGGAGTTAGCGTCGAATACAGCGCCCGTTGACATGTCTTGCAAAATCGAGTATGGTCGGTTACATGACCGACGGAATCCGATGGAAACGTGCGCGCCATGCGTCGCAACCCGGATTAGAATCGGCGGGAACAATCCTCGCCAAGGGCCTTTTGACACGGCAGATCATGCCGGCCCTCGACGATGCCCACCGAACGGAATTGTTGGGACACAGTTTGGGCAACGAGCGTACGCTCCAAGCCCTTGGCATTCCCGTCACAAACAAAT
>CAZDJC010000067.1:0-3578 GCA_964505655.1 uncultured Gammaproteobacteria bacterium | reverse complement strand
CAATACGAAAACTTGTCGCATCTCCCGCCAACTGTACGAGCGGCCGCCTTAACACTTTGCTGACCTTTTGGAGCATGGCCATGCTAACGTTTTGCTCGCCGCGCTCCATGCGCGCGACAGCACTTTGACTTGTGGCAATTGCCTTTGCAAGCGCCAGTTGCGTCATCCCGCGAGACTTGCGAAGTGTCGCAATCAGTTCTCCGAGCGCCGCATGGACACTCATGTGTTTCTCCTTCATAGTAAAAACGAGTATATCATATCTGATATACTCGTCAACCTCTCGCTCTCGCTTGCTCTAGCGTATCTCGACCGTCTTCAATCCTTTTACGCTGCGGGAAAAACAATCTCGGCCCTCTTTGTGAGACAGGAAGTCGCGTGAAGGCGGTGCCCCTACCACTTTTGGAGGAATAACCCCAACCGCATCATCGTTTCCTTTAAGAGCAAACGTCGCGCACAACACATAGTCATCCTTAGAAATGCTCTGGTACTCGTAGACAACGCCCGCGTCCGGATCCTTTGGCAGCGTTTCAATATCGGTCGCCGTTTCAAGCGTCTCTGGTAATTTTCCGTTCTGCCACCAGTAACTCTCCACGATGTTCTGCGTTGTCCACAAATCCGTCACGCGCTGTTCGTCAAGCCGCCGCGCGCGCTGTTCCTTGGGAGACTCCATGATGAAGAATGCTCCGATAACACACCCGGCAAGCACCACAAGCACCGCCCGCGCAAGCCATACCATCTTTTGCGGTAGCGCCTCCGCTTCCCTGCGCAAATCCCAGATGTAGTAGCAAAACACAACAGCCGCTACAATTAAGACGGCAAGAATCTTCAAAAGAAATCGCGCCGTCAACTCCCCGCCCAAAAAGTTGTAGACGAGCGTGACAAGATCAATAATGATTGTGACGCCAGAGGCGAAAAGTGTCAGATGCACAAGCCATCTCCTAATCCCCAAATGATACTTCCCCGGATTCGAGAGAAGGTCTTTGTTCAGAAAACGCATTGCCCACACGTATGAGGGCGTGACAATGACGAGCACCGAGAGCGCAACACGCAGCATCTGCTCTACTTGCCCGCGCCAACCAAACGGTTCTGGAAAAAAGTGATTTACGTATTGAAAAAGGAGCGAGATGGCCGAAACGGCAACCGCGTAGAGCGCCGCAGTCACAAACAGATACAAAAAGACGTCGCGGGCTGTGGACTTCACAGATACTTGTGTGTTCATAGTGCTGATACTATACACCCAAGGCCACTCATCAGACAGAGTTGATGCGTGGGAGCAAATTTGCTATAGTCCCGACACATTTCGCGGGTGTAGTACAATGGTTAGTATACAAGCCTTCCAAGCTTGGGATGGCGGTTCGATTCCGCTCACCCGCTCCAGTTTTGTAGAAAGAGACGCCGAGAGGCGTTTTAGCTTGAGAGGATTCAAGCAAGCAGCCCAGCCCCACACATTGCGATCGCACACGCATCGGCGGCATCATCGGGCCGCGGAATCGTCTTAAGACGCAAGAGTCGCTTCACCATTTCCTGCACCTGTTTTTTATCCGCCGCGCCATTTCCCGTAACCGCTTGCTTCACTTGTTGCGGACCGACTTCCACAACCTCCACACCACACGCTCCGGCAACCGCAAGCGCCACACCACGTGCCTCCGCCACCTTCAATCCCGTTGTTTGATTTTTCGTGAATAGCAACTGCTCAATCACCATTCTCGTTGGACAATCCTTCTCCATGATTTCCCGTAGCTGATTTGCAATGGCAGACAATCTTTGCTCGTGAGGATCATGTTTTGATGTCTCGACGCAACCCGCCGCTACAAACTCAAACTCACCATGCCACTTAAGGACCGCCCATCCACAGCGGCCGTAGCCTGGATCTATCCCAAGAATGATGGATGCCTCGCGCATGTTTGGACTTCTTAAAGTTTCCGAGTGGAAAGTGCCCCCTACTCGTGTTTTATAGAAAACAGTGTACGATATCTGTGCGGCTGTGTCTCTTGGCTTTTCCAAGCCACGTACGACACAAGCAAGGCACCATGCGGCGCACCGCCGCGAGAGGAGGGAAGATGGGACGGCTCGCTTCGTTCTTCTGGTTCTTCGTCGCAGACATCCTGTTCGCGGTCGGGCTCGTCATCTTGGAAGGCATCATGGTGGGGTCGCCCAAGCCGCAGACGATGGCGCCCGTGACGGATGTCTCGTTCGCCGACTGCGTGGTCGTCTCCGATGACCCGTGGGCGATCGAGCACCTCTCGGCGCTCGGCTTCGTGCCGTGCGACGAGAGTCCCGACACCCTCGCCACCGCAGCCGTCGACCGCGGCCCACGCGTTCTCTACTAGACCGCGCGGACAACCTTCAACCACGGAGCCCATGGCACTGCCACGGGCTCCGTTTCGTTTCTCAAAACAGTGTTTTTATATAACAATCACTTGACAAAAGGCCTTTTTCATGATATACATCCACACATCTGATCAGACGGCATGGCGCTGTCAACGATCAAGATGGGAGACTAGGAGATGCGAAAGTATATCGTGATCGGTGCGCTCTACGTTATGATCCTCGCCATCCTGTCCATGAACGCCGGGTGCGGCAACGACACGGCGGGCGACGGCGTGAGCGACACGACCGCACAGGCAGGAGCCGGGACGGCAGTCCCCTCCCACGAGTACACGGTCGTGCGCGGCGACAGCCTCTGGCTGATCGGACCGCGCGAGGGCGTGGACTACCTCCAGCTCGCAGTGTTCAACCGCGAGGGCCTCGTCGAGAAGTACGAGGAGCGCTGCACGCAGCTCCTCGACCGGTACCGCAACCGCCACAAGCAGGGTTGGTACTGCAACGATCGGCGTCGGGACGCATGGGCGAACTCCCTGAAGCCCGGGGACGTTCTCCGGATCCCCGAACCACCGCCTGTCGTCGTCACCAAGGAGGTCGCCCAGATCGCGGAGATCGTCCGGGAAGCACCGGAGCCCATCGCAATCGTCGTGGACGACACCGGATCCATGAGCGAGGACCGACAGACCACGATGGACTGGTACCTCGCGATCGCGAACGCGGAAGGCAAGAAGGTCGAGGGCGTTTACCTCTACGCCGACAACTCGGTCGAGCGTGTCACGCCGGACGGACGCGTGGAGCTCCGCACCACCGGCAGCTACGAGAACACGTACGGAGCCCTCAGGCAGGCGAACGAGAGCCATCCCCGATCGATCCTCCTCATCACGGACGAAGAGGGGGACGACTGGAACTGGGCCCGCGTCGGGGAACTTCCACCCGTCTACGGCCACTGCCTGAAGGACACGTACGACAATCGGTACCTCTGCGAGGACACGCTCGAGCGCCTCGCCAAGGCAACCGGCGGACGTCACATCCGCGGCGTCAAGTAGACGCGCTACCGACACGAGACACCCCCACAACGTCACGGAGCCCATGGCACTGCCACGGGCTCCGTTTCGTTTCTCAAAACAATATCCACAACTCTGCATTGACAACGCACATGCAATATGGTTTAGTAGATATACTTCGGCGAGACGAACATCTCCTCTGAGTACCACAAAATTCCTCCCCGGTTTTTCCGCGGGAGGTATTTTGTT
>CAZDJC010000066.1:0-3608 GCA_964505655.1 uncultured Gammaproteobacteria bacterium | reverse complement strand
CCCATCGGCCGCGCAAACTCCTCCGCGTCCTCCGGAAGCGGACGCATACCCGTTCCCGCCGGAATCAGCCGCCCGATAATCACGTTTTCTTTCAATCCATTCAATTCATCGATCTTGCCCGTCACGGCCGCGTTGATTAACACGCGCGACGTTTCTTGGAACGATGCCGCCGATAGCCACGAGTTCGTCGACAGCGATGTCTTCGTAATACCCAAGAACATGGAATCGGACTCGGCTTTTTTACCGCTCGTCGCGTCATTTGCGTCCAAGTATACCGACAACTCCACAACTTCGCCCGGAAGCAAATCGGTATCTCCCGCGTCCGTCACACGTACGCGCGAAAACATTTGCCGCACGATCACTTCAATGTGCTTGTTGTTGAGCTTTTGCCCCTGCGATGCGTAGATAAACTGAATTTCCTTCGAGACATATTTTTCGACGGCTTTGCGACCTTGCGTTTCAAAGAGCAAGTGCAAGTCTAAGTGCCCTTCCGTAATCGGGTCTCCTGCGCACACCTCTTGGCCATCCTTCACATAGAGTGCGTACCCAGGCGGAATCACATATTCCTGCACGCGTTCGACTTCGTGGAGGATTTTGATGTGCGTCTTGTCGATTTTGACAGTGCCGGACGCGCCCGCAAGCTGTCTGTCGCCGCCCGCTTTCTCGCACAACACATCGCCCGCAACCACAGCATCGCCATCTTTCACCTTCACTTTTGCGCCACGACCGCATTTGTGGATCTCTTCCTCAATCGCCGCATAACGCACGCGCACGATTTTTTGCCCCGGGCGCACGTCTACAATGCGTCGGCCCGTCCCCACCTGCATCGCTTCTTTCTTTGCTTCTTCAATCTCCACCTTCCCCGACATCTCACTCATGATCGCGCGGTGCTTTGGCGTGCGCGACTCAAACAGTTCTTCGACGCGCGGCAACCCTTGCGTGATGTCTTTTCCGGCAACACCACCCATGTGGAAGGTACGCATCGTGAGCTGTGTTCCAGGCTCCCCGATGGATTGCGCGGCGATGATGCCCACCGCCGTACCCATATTCACGAGTTTGTTGTACGCCAAGTCGTAGCCATAGCACTTTTGGCACAATCCGTTACGCGCCTTGCACGTCAACACAGAGCGCACGTGCGCTTCTTTAAGCGGTTCGGACGCTGATTCAAGTTCACGAATCGTGTCTTCCGTGACGATATCGCCAGCTTTTACAAGCACTTTGCGCCCACCCGGTTTCTTCAAATCCGACAACATAAATCGTCCCAGAATGCGCACAGTGATCGGCTCGCCAATTTCATCGGACTCTTCCTTTGTAATCACAACGCCTTCGTTTTCGCCACAGTCCTCGGTGCGAATCACTACGTCCTGCGCCACATCCACAAGTCGGCGAGTCAAATACCCTGCGTTTGCGGTTTTGAGCGCCGTGTCGGTCAATCCTTTACGCACACCGTGACTCGAGATGAAAAACTCAAGCGCATCTGTTCCCTCTTTGAAGGAGCTTTTCACTGGCAATTCGACAGTTTCTCCCGATGCGCTTGCCACAAGTCCCTTCATACCGATCATCTGCGTGAGCTGACTGATGCTTCCGCGCGCGCCGGACTCAATCATGGAATACGCCGAGCCACCCTTCACAAGCGCCTCTTTCGACAATTGCTCAATGCGATATTTAATGTCTTCCCACACGCCCACGATGGCGCTGTGACGTTCGGACTTCGTAAGCAATCCCTGACGGTAGTGCTCGTTGATCTCGTGCGTTTTCTTGTCGCCTTCGTCCAACAGCGATTGCTTCTGCGCGATTTCCGGCAACTCGCTCATGCCCCAACTAAATCCCGAGAGCGTTGAATACTTAAAGCCAAGCGCCTTGATTTTGTCGAGGAGCTGAACCGTCGCGTCGTTACCCAATTTTTCAAGCACGATGCGAACGATCTTTGAGAGCTGTTTTTTGCCGAGCGCTTCGTTTTGGAATCCAATTTCTGGAGGCAACAACTCACTGACCAAAATGCGTCCAACAGTCGTCTCGATCAGCCCTTTGCCTTCCACGCGCACGCGGATGAATTCATGCAAACCGATTTTGCCGATTTGCTGCGCGTACTTTGCGTCGGTCGTCGAACCAAACGCTTTGCGCTCTCCCTCCGGCTTTTGCTCGGCGTCCACAATCATCGTGAGATAGAAGCATCCCCACACCATGTCTTTGCCTGGACGCGCAATGGGCTCGCCATCGGACGGCTTCAAGAGGTTGTTTGTCGAGAGCATGAGGTGACGCGCTTCGCGGCGTGCCTCCCGCGTGAGCGGCACGTGCACGGCCATTTGGTCTCCGTCAAAGTCCGCGTTGTATGCGTCACATACGAGCGGGTGGATTTGGATAGCCTTTCCTTCGATCAGTTTTGGTTTGAATGCTTGAATACCGAGGCGGTGAAGTGTTGGCGCGCGGTTCAAGAGCACATAGGCGTCCGCGACCACTTCTTCGAGAATATCCCACACTTCCGGGCGATCGGATTCGATGAAACGGTTTGCGCTTCGGATGTTGTAAACGTACTCGCGCTGGATAAGTTGGGCGATCACGAACGGTCGGAATAATTCGAGCGCCATGCGTTTTGGAATACCGCATTCGTCCAATTGCAAGTGCGGTCCCACCACGATGACAGAGCGTCCCGAGTAGTCGATCCGTTTTCCAAGAAGATTCTGCCGAAATCGTCCCTGTTTGCCTTTCAAAAGATCGGACAGCGATTTGAGCTGGCGCTTCTTTCCCGTGGCGGCGATAACGGTTTTGCTGTGGCGCGCAGAGTTGTCAAACAAGGCGTCCACGGCCTCTTGCAACATGCGTTTTTCGTTGCGACAGATGACTTCCGGCGCGTTTAATTCCTTGAGACGATGCAAACGATTGTTGCGGTTGATGACGCGGCGATACAAATCATTCAAATCGGACGTCGCAAACCGACCGCCGTCCAAAGGAACCATTGGGCGCAAATCCGGCGGAATCACGGGAATCATGTCAAACACCATCCATTCCGGACGGATGTGGTTGGCGATGAGCGTACGCATGAGTTTGATGCGACGCTGCAAACGCTCCTTCTTCACTTTGCTCGCCTCTTCAGCTTCTTCCTCAAGCGCCTTGGCTGATGCCTCCAAATCCATACGCTTCAACAATCCTTGGATGGCCTCGGCGCCAATGCCCGCGTCAAACAAATGCCCGTAGCGCACCGACCAATCCTGATACGTCGTCTCGGTGATCGTTTGCATGGGGCGCAACTCTTTGAGCTCGCGATCCACCTCCAAAAAGTCCGCCTCCAATTCTTCCGCTTTGTGCGTCCGCACTTCCTCCAAGCGTTTTAACTCCTCTTCGCGCGCTTTTGGATCGTCGTTAAATTTCTGCTGCGCACGCTCGGTGTCGCGCTTGAACTCCCCTTCAATCATTTTTTGCTTTGCCTTGTATTCCTGTTTGAGCTCATCAAGCGCCGCCTCGCGTCCCGCTTCATTCACGTCCGTGATAATGAAGCTCGCAAAGTAAATAACTTTTTCGAGCTGCTGCACGGACATGTCCAAGAGCGTGCCGATTTTCGACGGAACGCCGCGCAAAAACCAAATGTGCGTCACCGGCGCAGACAACTC
>CAZDJC010000065.1:0-3610 GCA_964505655.1 uncultured Gammaproteobacteria bacterium | reverse complement strand
CGCTTTGGTGTAGTGACGAATGTCTCACAAGATACGCTGTACGTGACGGAGCTTGTTCTCCACAAAGCACGTAGGGATGGGGAAGACTACCTCGATAGAACTTCGTTGGAAGATCAGCGCATTGCTATTTCCAGTTTTCGTCGCGTAGAGACGTGGCAGGATGTGCATGGCATCTACGGCTTGATCAAGTTGTTCGCGAAGGAGGCAGGGTTTACTGCCATGCCGCTTGAATCCATTGAGGAATGGATCAAGTCAGGAAGAAAAGGTGCACAAGACTGGTTTGTGCGCGCTGTGAAAGAGATGAATTACACCAGGCGAATGGAAGGTCTCGATTTGCCGATGGTTCGGACGCTTCTTCTCCTTCTCGATGACGAGTACAAGATGGAACTTCTGACGGCGCGGCAGGACGGAATCCGTGTTTTGAGTGCGGATCGACGTGAAGAACTTGCCGCGACGTTGCATTCTCATGACCTTGTACACGGGACGATGCGTGCTTGGATCCAAGACAAACACGTCAACGAACTTTTGCTCCGGAAGTTCTTTGGACCGGGGGAAGTGTCGGTGGTGAGGAACGCCTTGCTTGTTGCGAACAGTGAAGTTGAGGCGTACGCGTGTGCCATGTGGCTTCGCGGACGCAGTCGGCGTCAATACCGCTTTGTCCGTAGCATTGCGTTCGGACGAGAAGAGCTCCCGAGCATGGTGCGCCAAGCCGCGATAAGTGCGCTGTGTCATCAGGATCTCGTGGCGTGTGCGTTTGCAGCACTGCGTCGGGGAGACGGAAGTGTGTACGCCGCCATTGCTCGTATCAAGGATGTTCCAGGGCTTCTCGCGCTCCTCAAAGAGGCGTACGAGATGCATCGTGCGAAGTGCCAGTCGTCAGGGCTAAACGAGCCGTTTAGTCCAGGACTCCGTCTGTACCAACGGCTTATAGAACTTAACGTCGCCAACCGCGTGACGTCTAAGGAAATCCTCGTGACGCTCCTAGATTCGTGCCGGCGGTACAAAACTACCGGTGTGGATATCTGGAGTGACCTTGAGAATCGTTGCGGCGGAGAAAACGTTTCTGTGACCATGTGAGATTTCACGTGTGCCTGTGGGGATCTACCCCCGGGCATTTTGTTTTATGAGGAAGTGTTTTAAAAATAAATTCGCCGCGTCCCGAGTCCCGGAACGCGGCGAACTGTACGTCTCTCACCCTCGTAAGGGTGTTGAGTGAGCACGGCGCCTGTACGTCGCGTTGCCGCACTCACTCGGCGCCGCGTCAGCCCGTCGTCTGCGTGATCCCCGCGGCCGTCAGCATGGTCGTGGGGGTCTTCGCGGTGGGCAGCAGGCCGGACTTCTGCGTCGCCGGCTTCTTGATGGTGGTGATGCCACCGGTGTTGGGCGGCTTGGCGCCCGTGTTCGTCTTCATGGTCTCGATCCTCCAGACAGGGTTTCACTCCCTTCGCCACCGTGGCTAAGGGTGACAAAAGCATAGCAAACCCCCCCTATACGTCAAATAAAAGAAGAAGCCCCGAGCTTTCGCCCGGAGCCATTCCTTTCCCTTATATTGCGAGATCGTCCACAGACGAAGTTTCCACATCGTCGTCGACATCTTGTTCGGCGCGACGTCGGCGCTCGAACGTGGAACCCTCCGGTTCGATGATTTTAAGTGTGACGCGCGCGTTGTTTTTGGCTCCCACAATCTTGAGCAACGTCCGGATAGAGCGCGCGGTTTGCCCACTTCTGCCAATCACATAGCCCATGTCCGCGGGATCCACGTGAAGAGTAATGAGCACTCCTCGCTCATCAACGATGCGCTCAGTGCGGACGCTCTCCGGCTTATTGACGATCGATTTTACAACGTCTTCGACAAACTGCTGATCCTGTTCCATACAATCAATTGTGAATGATGTAGCGTGAGCATAACAAAGGCGCGCTTCCCATGTCAACGATGTTTGACAGTCGGTGCCAAACATGAGCATGATATGATTTCTTTATGAAAATCGACATCCTCACATTGTTTCCCGAGGCCGTGACACCGTATTTGGAGGCGTCGATTCTGGGGCGCGCAAAAGAGGCAGGCGTTGTGCTTCGTGCTATCAACATCCGCGACTTTGCAACCGACAAGCATCACACAACTGACGACACACCATACGGCGGCGGAGCGGGAATGGTGATGAAGGTAGAGCCAATTTTTGCTGCGGTGGAATCCGTGCGTTCAACAAACACGCATGTGGTGATGACGTCCGCCGTGGGGCGGCGGTTTACGCAGGAAGACGCGCGCCGTTTGGCCGCTTTGCACGAGCACATCGTGTTTATCTGTGGGCGGTATGAGGGCGTGGATCATCGTGTGGAAGAGCATGTTGCCGACGAGGTTTTTTCCATTGGAGAATACGTTTTGACCGGCGGAGAACTTCCCGCGCTTGTGATGACGGACGCGATTGTGCGGCAGGTTCCGGGTGTGTTGGGAAACGAGGAGACACTTCTTGATGAGTCGTTTGATGAGCCGGGAAAGTTTGAGTATCCGCAATACACTAAACCCGAGGAGTTTCATGGATGGTGTGTACCGGACACGCTTCTTTCGGGCAATCACGGTGAGATCAAGAAATGGCGCGAAGCACATCGAAAAAAGCCACAGAAATAACGCACCCAATCATTGAACGATTGGGCGCGTGTCTAGCGAGGCTAACAGGGGATCAGTGGGGCTAAATTGACTCAGGAGCAGTGGGGTAAAGTACAGCGTACGCACTATTGAGCGCATATTAAAAATGATAATTCCGTCATTGTCAAGAAGAATCGCCCGAGGAGTACTCGGGCGCGCAGTGGCATGATAGAAGGTTGCAGTGCAGCACGTGTGGCCGGTAAAGATAACACAACTCGACTTGTTGTCACTTCTATCAAACCACGTGCTTACATGTCAAACAAAACCTCCGCTTTGAAAGCGGAGGCGTGTTGTTCTATAAATTAACGAGAAACGGTAATAGCTGTCGCGGCTTCTGGATCGCACGCCCCAACGGACAATGTGCCCGAGGACGCGCGCACGATATAATAATCCGTTTTGGCTGCCGTCCCGCTTGAAGGATCTTGCGGCACTTCTCCCAAGTACCCTTCCGTGACGAGGCCAGTTAAATCAGCGCAAGCGGCAAGCGTTGTTTGTGCGGTACACCCGCTGTCGCAACCCGTCGCATCTGTCCCAATGATGTATGCGCTTCCGGCGGTTAAACCTGCAATGGCCGCGAGATAGCTTCCGCCATTGTCCACCTGATCGGTCTTTGCCGCAGAGACAATGTTGTTCACGTCGCTCCAACGAGCGGAGTCGCGAGATTCTTCGAAGCGCTTAACAGGATCGAGCGCGACAAAGACTGCCGCGGCGAGGATTGCGATGACCGCAATCACGATAAGGAGTTCAATAAGCGTGAACCCAGCGCGTTGTTGTGTTTGCATAGTAACGTAAGTATACGGTTCGCGTATCGGCACGACAACGTCTGTCTGTGGACAGATCATGATGGTACAATGCTCACACTATGCCTCTCAAAAAGAAGAACGTCGCGAGCGAGGAAAAGAAAACAAAAGAAAAGCCCGTCGTGCAAGGTACGGAGGCCTCGGTCAATAAGGAGGAAGTGGAGCG
>CAZDJC010000064.1:0-3620 GCA_964505655.1 uncultured Gammaproteobacteria bacterium | reverse complement strand
GATCGGAAAATATCGGCTTTGCTCTGCCTGCAAACGTCGTGCGCCTATCTGTGGAATCCATCCGAGAAAACGGGCGCGTCATTCGTCCCTACATGGGCGTTCGCTATCAAATGCTCACGCCAACGCTTGTGGAAAAAAATAATTTGCCCGTGCAAGACGGCGCACTGATTCAACGCGGAGACACCGAGGGCGAACTCGCCGTACTCCCCGGTTCCCCCGCCGACAAAGCAGGCGTTCAAGAAAACGACATCATCCTCGAAATCGACGGACAACAAGTTGACGATCGTCACACGCCTGCGTCCATTATCCGCAAAAAAGCAATAGGCGACACGATTGATCTCAAAATTTGGCGTCTCGGCGAAACAATAACCATCTCCGTCACGCTCGCCGAAGCGCCGTAACGTTGGCCTCTCATCCTCCAACCTAATAATCCCGCAGTTTTTCGATCACTTCGTGCTGTTGAATTTTGTCGAGTGCTTTGGCTTCAATTTGGCGAATACGTTCACGCGTGACGTCGAACTCCTTCCCCACCTCCTCGAGTGTGTGCGACACGCCATCCACAAGTCCAAAACGCATTTCTAGAATTTTTTGCTCACGCGGCGTCAAGTCACGCATCGCGTCTTCCACATACTGCTTGAGTAATTGTCGCGCCGCGGCCTTTTGCGGCGAGATGTTTTTCACATCCTCGATAAAGTCTTCAAGCGTCGAGTCCTCGTCATCATCCCCAACGCTTGTTTCAAGCGACACGACATCTTGTGAAATCTTCAAAATGTGCCGGACCTTTGCCAACGACTCCCCCATTTCTGCCGCCAACTCTTCGGGCAATGGATCGCGTCCCAAGTCTTGCAACAGCCGACGATTGATTTGTTGGAATCGGTTGATGGTTTCCACCATGTGAACGGGGATGCGGATCGTGCGCGATTGGTCGGCCAAGGCGCGCGTGATGGCCTGACGGATCCACCATGTCGCATACGTCGAAAACTTGTACCCCTTCCGGTACTCGAACTTTTTCACGGCGCGGAACAGCCCGATGTTGCCCTCTTGAATCAAATCCAAAAGCGTCAAACTTTTCCCCGCAAACTTTTTTGCGATTGACACGACAAGACGCAAGTTCGCTTCGATAAGCCGTCGCTCGGCTTCTTTGTCGTTTCGCTCCTTGCGTTTAGCAAGCGCCACCTCTTCCTCCGCCGTCAACAGCGGGATCTTTCCGATTTCGCGCAAGTACATCTGTATCGAATCCTGAGTCATTTCCATCGTAAGCGGACTTCGATGTCGCTCCACGTTCACGCGAATTTTGTCCATCGCGTCCTGATGATCCGATTTGCGTCCAAGCAGCCCTTCCTTTGTTTCGACAAGATGAAGCCCGCGGCGCTCGAGTTCATCTAAAAATGTTTCGTAGACTTCGAGATAGTCTTCTGCGTCCGCAAACACAGATAACACCTCCGTCTCGGTGACAAACCCGCGCTGCTGCCCCTTGGCAAACATGCGCTCGAGGATTTCTTGCGACGGAGGTTCCGTACGACTGTACCGCACCGGTTTTGGCGCCACTTTTTGTTTTGTTGGCCGAGCGACATGTGCGCGACCACGCACGTTCCGACGAGACGAACGAGCCGCTGTGCCCTTTGATCGGCGCACAGCAGATTTTTTGGTGGACATAGTTGTTACAAAAGCTCTTGGTACTGACGAGTCAATTCTTCGACACGCGCGCTGTTTCCTTCACGTTCCGCGATGCGGATGGTTTGGAGTACGCGCGATCGTTCCTGTTGTCGCGCACGCTGTTTGAGGCGTTCGACGAGTGAGGAAAGAAAAGTTGTTTCGTCGCTTGTCGTGGAAGCGTCTGTTGAAAGCTCGAAATCGAGGGCAAGAGCGAGGCGGTCAAGTGCTTTGACGAGCGTCGCGTCTTGCGTGTGAGCTTGCTGTTTCAGCGCTTCAAAAAAGGTTTTTTGCGACCATTGCCCCCTAGGATACAGTTCGCGCGCCATTTTGTAAAGCATATGAGGGTTTGGCCCGATAATCCAATCGGGAAGCACTGTGTTTTCGAATGTTTTGATGTGTTCCGGACGCGCAAGAAGGCATGCGACAAACAACTCGTCGAGCGTGATGGGCGACGCGGACTTTTCTTGTGTTGCATCACTTTGCGTTCCGCGCGGAATATTTTTTGGGGGTGCTTGGACGATTTTTCGCAGTTGCTCGATGGGCGTTTCCACAACCTCGCTTAAGCGTGCAAGCCAATGTTCGCGCTCGATAGCGTCTGTGAGCACCTGCACTTCTTCCAAGAACGCCTTGCCTGCGCGTTTCTTTTCCTCTACGGAATGACGATTGATGTTCAAGACGAGCCGCTCAAACAAAAATGCCATTTGGTCGACGGGATTTTCCGCGAGGCGCTTCCACATCTGGGGATCCTTTTGCACGATGTCGTCGGGATCTTTTCCCTGCGCGGGCGATAGTGGAATGACGCGCACACTCAATCCAAGTTGCCGCGCGAGACGCATGCCGCGGCGCGCCGCCTCTAAGCCCGCAGCGTCTGTGTCAAAACAAAACACTACGTCCGACGTAAGACGTTTGAGCGCCATGAGTTGATGCTCCGTGAGCGCCGTGCCGGAAACCGCCACAACATGCAGAACGCCCGCCTTATGCGAAGCAACCACATCAAGATTTCCCTCGACAAGAATCACGCAACGCTGTTGCTTGATGGCCGTCTTGGCGATGTCCAGTCCGAAAACAAAATGGCTTTTGTTAAAGAGAAGCGTTTGCGGCGAGTTCATGTACTTCGGCGAATCCTCCGCGCGCAACACGCGTCCCGTAAATCCAATGACGGCGCCGTGCGCATTGCGGAACGGAATCATCACGCGGTTACGAAAGCGATCAATGTGAGAGCCGCGCTGTGTTGTGAGTGCAAGACCAACCTCTTCCAACTCTTCTGCGCGAATGCCTTTCTTCGCTGCGGCTTTCATGAGGGCATCGTATGCATCCGGCGCGTAGCCAATACCAAAGCGCATGCCCAGCTTCTCGTCAATGCCGCGCGCCTTGAGGTATTCGCGTGCCATGTTGCCCTGTGCCGATGTGAGATAGCGCTCATACACCGTTGCCGCAAATGCGAGAATCGACTTGTGACGCGAGGCCTTGTCCCCCTCTTTGCGTTCAAACCGCGGTAGTTCTACCCCCGTTTTTTGCGCAAGAAATTGGAGCGCTTCGCCAAAGTCCATCCCCTCCATTTCCATCACAAACGCAAAGACGTCCCCCCCTTTGTCACAGCCAAAACAGTGCCAAATTTGTTTTGGCCGACTCACGTAAAACGACGCGGTCTTCTCTGCATGAAACGGGCATAACGCCCTAAATGCGCCTTGCCCCGCAGATTTCAATTGCAAATATTCGCCAATCAAATCTGCCACGTCGAGACGTTCTCGGATTTGTTCCTTTGGTTCCACGACGATAGATTAGCACATTTTTTGGTTCCTCACTCTTGATGTACAGGGAATAGCGTGATACAAAAGGAATGAGGACAAAATGGATACCTCAAAACGTTCACTACAATGGAAACGATTCCTTGGCGGATGTGTGGGTGGTGTGGTTGGTTTGCTCGCCTTTGTGTCGTGGGGTGCATGGATGGGCATCGCGGG